>DASULL010000162.1:0-12661 GCA_036278215.1 Gammaproteobacteria bacterium
TCGGTCGCTTCGACTGCAGCGACTCCTGCAAGCGGTCGATAGAACTCAGTCGCATGCGGCCTCCGAATCATCGTCCAGCCTCTGGACGAAAATGCTCACCTCGCCTCCGTAGGCGAGACCGACATCCCAAGCCTGCAGGCACGGCTTGCCATCGCCGATGGCCGCCAAGGCCTCGGTCACTACGGAGCCTTCGACGCAGCTGTCACTGACCGAGCCGATCATGTGTCCGTTAACGTCCACGGCGAGCATGCTACCCACCGAGCGCCGGGATGAGCCCCAAGTGCTGACCGCTGTCACCAGCTCGACCCCGTGCCGGCCATCACGCCGCCAGCTCGCTGCTATGGCCAACACATCGGCACTGTCTAGGGGGAAATCGGGTCGCGAAAACTCTCTGTTGTACTCATTGTCGGCGGACAATCGGACTCAAGCCCGACCCTAGTGATCGTATGATAAATATCGCGCGTATACCAGTTGGTCAAGCTCGTCGACCACCATCAGGCTGCGCCGCACCGGTAAAATGGCCACCAATCTTCGGCAGGCGCGTTGCGACTACGGTGATTGAGCTCACCGTCTGCGACATCTGAGTGCTACCGCCGGCCACTTTTACCCAATCTCCAGGGGTCTGGTGTTCGACATAGTTCGGCGAGGCCTTAGCATCGGCTTACCGACCTGCGACGATACTCCTGAGTGTGTTCAGCAACCCGAGTTCACACCTCGATGTCCTCGACGAAGAATTTTCTGAGGAAACCGGCGCGGTGCGAAGCTTCAGAGTCAGTGCGACAATTTCGAGTGGGCGTCGTAGCGTAGTTTAGGTGGCGAATATCACTGCAATCTGGACGCTAGGAGGTTGGTTGTATCTAGCGGTCATCTATGATTGACGTGACTGCCGAATAGTGGGCTGGGCGATAGCCCTGCATTCTCCAGGCCTGGAAACCGACCCTGTATCTGCTTGCGCAGCGCTGGTCAGTCCTGGGCAAAGAATGGCGGGAATGTTTTGGATGCGTCACGTGAACAGTTTGCCCGACAGGCAGCATCCTACCTGCTCACCCAGTTCGGTGTGGGCGGTAGACGAAGCCTTTGCGCAGCCGGCCTCGCGACCCGCACTCATGTCGAACATTGCACGCTATGAAAGAAATTCAGCGCTGTCTGAAGCGCTAGATCGTCGGCGAACTCTACCGCCCAACCATCAAGGATCTACACTCTGCCGGCACTGCGCCCTAATTTAGGGGCGTCGATGAGCTGGTCGAGCGGCGGCCCCTCAACTCAGTGGAGAGCGATTAGACCGACGTTCAGAGCTGCGTTCATCCGCGAGCAGACTCGACGGGCGCTATTCGATAGATCGATGTACAGCAACGACCGCCCCTACTCCTTCGCGCCAACTTGACGCTGAGGGAAAACGAGCTCTCCAGTAAAACTTGAACAGGACAGGGGATCTTAGCCCGCTACTCCTCCAGCAGGAGAGTGCGCTGCTAAGAACAAATCCCCAGCATATCTTTTGTGCTTTTGTTCCAGGCTCCCACTGCCGCTACAACGGGAGCTTGGAGCAAAGATCCTTAGATCTTTTCCTTGATGCGCGCCGAGCGGCCGCTGCGCTCGCGCAGGAAGTACAGCTTGGCGCGACGCACGGCGCCACGACGCTTGACTTCGATGCTCTCGATCAGCGGGCTGTAGGTCTGGAAGACGCGCTCCACGCCCTCGCCGTGCGACACCTTGCGCACGGTGAACGAAGAGTTCACCCCGCGGTTGCGCTTGGCGATGCAGATACCTTCGAACGCCTGCAGGCGCTCACGGGTACCTTCACGCACCTTCACCTGCACCACCAGCGTATCGCCGGCACCGAACTCCGGCACCTTGATTGCGGCGGCTTCCACCGTCTCTTTGTTGATCTGCTCGACGATATTCATGACCCTATCCCTTACCGTTCCGGTTCCGCCCGGCACTCATCGATGAACTCGTTCAACAGGCGACGGCTGGCTTCATCGAGCTCCAGCCGTGCCAGTAAATCCGGGCGCTTCAGCCATGTGCGGCCCAAGGCCTGCTTACGCCGCCAACGCTCGATGGCGGCATGATCGCCGGAGAGCAGGACTTCCGGCACCCGCCGGCCATTGATCTCCTCCGGCCGGGTAAAGTGCGGGCAGTCCAGCAGCCCGTCCGAAAACGAATCCTGGGCCGCCGAGTCCTCATGACCCAGCGCGCCCGGCAGCAAGCGGGCGACGGCGTCGACAATCACCATTGCCGCCAGCTCGCCGCCACTGAGGACGTAATCGCCAAGCGACCATTCCTCGTCAATCTCGGTCTCGATCAGCCGCTCGTCAATGCCTTCGTAGCGACCACAGACCACAATCAGGCGCGGCTGCTCGGCAAACCGGCGCATCGCCGCCTGATCCAGCGTCCGGCCCTGCGGACTCATGTAGAGCACCGGTGCCGCCGGCCCGGCCGCCTTTGCCGCCTGGATCGCCGCCCGCAAGGGCTCGACCTTCATCACCATGCCGGGACCGCCGCCATAGGGCCGATCGTCGACCGTACGATGACGATCGGTGGCGAAATCCCGTGGATTCCAGCTCACCAACTCCAGCAGGCCGCGCTGCCGCGCCCGGGCGGGAATGCCGTGTTCCGCGACTGCCGCCACCAGTGCCGGAAACAGTGTCACCACGTCCAATCGCATGGTGCCTCCTGCCCCCGCACTAAAACGTCGGATCCCAATCCACCCGGATAATGCCGCCGACCAGATCCACCTGTTTCACGACCTGCTCGGTCACGAAAGGGATCAATCGCTCCCTATCATCACCGCGCACCACCAGCACATCGTTGGCACCGGTTTCGAACAGATAATCCACCACGCCAAGCGCCTGCCCGGCCAGAGTTTCGACCCGTAGCCCCACCAGATCGACCCAGTAGTACTCACCGTCAGCCGGTGGCGCCAACTCGGATCGCGGTACGGCTATCTCAGTGCCGATCAGGCTGCGTGCCTGGTCGCGGTCAGCGCATTCCTGCAGCTTGACCACCAAACCCTTGCCATGCGCCTGACCCGCTTCCACCGTTGCCGGCCGCCAAGCACCGTGGCGCCCCAGGCGCCATTGCTTGTATTCCAGCAAATTCTCACGCGGCTGCGTGTGCGACATGACCCGCACCCAGCCACGCACGCCGTAGAGCCCAACAATGGTGCCGACGACGACCAGTTGCTCACCCGCCGCCATCGCCGTGTGGACTTACGCCTGTACCGCCGCGCCCTTGCGGACCTGCTTGATCAGGCTCTGCACCCGCTCAGACGGCTGCGCGCCGTTGTTCAGCCAGTAGTCCACGCGCTCCATGTCAAGCTGCAGCGGCACTTCCTGGCCGGCGGCGATGGGGTTGAAGAAGCCCACCCGCTCGATGAAGCGGCCGCCACGGGCGTTGCGGCTGTCCGTCACCACGACTTGATAGAACGGACGCTTTTTCGCACCACCACGAGAAAGACGAATCGTGACCATTACTTGCGCTTACCTTTTCGAATTCGGACGACCCTTCCGGATCGCGTGAAGGGCGCCATTGTACTGGTTTTCAAACGAAAGTGAAGCTTGGCGACAGGTTTTTTGCAACCGCCGCCTCACTGTCGAACTAAAACTTCATCCCCGGCGGCAGCGCCCCGCCACCCATGCCGCCGAACTGCCGCATCAACTGGCGCATACCGCCCTTGCGGAACTGCTTCATCATCTTCTGCATCTGCTTGAACTGCTTCAGCAGCCGGTTCACATCCTGGACCTGGACCCCTGAACCCTGAGCGATCCGCCGCTTGCGCGAACCGTTGATGATATCCGGCTTGCGGCGCTCGATCGGCGTCATGGAGTTGACGATGGCGATCTGCCGGCGGATGTCTTTGTCGTTGACCTGGCTCTTCACCTGGGCAGGAATCTCGCGCATGCCCGGCAGTTTGTCCATGAGGCCGGCGAGGCCGCCCATGTTGCCGATTTGCAGCATCTGCTCGCGAAAATCCTCCAGATCGAAGTCCTTGCCCTTCTTGAGCTTCTGCGCCAGCTGTTCCGCTTTTTCGCGGTCAACACTACGCTCGACCTGCTCGACCAGGCTGAGCACATCGCCCATGCCGAGGATGCGGGAAGCCAACCGGTCCGGGTGAAACGGCTCCAGCGCATGGCTGCGCTCGCCGACACCAAGGAACTTGATCGGCTTGCCGGTAATCTGCCGCACCGACAGAGCCGCACCGCCGCGGGCGTCGCCGTCCACCTTGGTCAGGATCACGCCGGTCAGCGGCAGAGCCTCGTCGAAAGCTTTGGCTGTATTGACGGCGTCCTGGCCGGTCATGCTGTCCACCACGAACAGCGTCTCGGTCGGCGTAACGGCATCGTGAATGGCGCGCGCTTCGGCCATCATCTCGGCATCGATGTGCAAGCGGCCGGCGGTGTCCACCAGCAGGACGTCGAAAAACTGCCGGCGCGCCTGTTCCACTGCCGCTTGGGCGATCGCCACCGGCTGCTGGCCGACCGCGCTCGGGAAAAACTCGACGCCGACTTCGCGCGCCAGGGTCTGCAACTGGTCGATAGCGGCAGGACGATAAACGTCACAGCTGACCACCATCACCTTTTTATTCTTACGCTCCTTCAGGAAGCGGGCCAGTTTGCCAACGCTGGTGGTTTTACCAGCGCCCTGCAAACCGGCCACCATCACCACCACCGGCGGCCGAGCGGCAAGATCGAGGCCGTCGTTGGCCTCGCCCATGACGCGCACCAGCTCGTCATGCACGATCTTGACGAAGGCCTGTCCCGGGGTGAGACTTTTGCTGACTTCACCACCAAGCGCGCGCTCCTTGACGTCCTTGACGAACTCGCGCACCACGGGCAGCGCCACGTCCGCTTCCAGTAGCGCCATGCGGACTTCGCGCAGGGTATCGGCGATATTCTCTTCGGTCAGGCGGCCCTGGCCGCGCAGGCGCTTGACGATGCCGTCGAATCGCTCGCTCAGGTTTTCAAACATATTTCGCTCTCTGTGTGATCCGGGCGCCGGCGCGCCGGGTCGAGTAGACAATTATAACCCTAGGTCCAGACTGATAAGCTCGGAACTTATTTCAAGGGGTTCCGAAGGGTTGCTTTCACCGTGCCGACCGATGTGCGATTATCGATGACCAGCGACAACCTTAGCCCTTCATGCTGACTATGATTCTTGCCTTTGCTTCCTCAGGCCTCTATCTGGCCGCCGGGGCGGTGCCGGCGCTACGCCTGCTGCGTGGGCCGGAGCGCGTCCCCGGCAAACCGGCAATGCTCGCTCTAGGGACGCTCGCCCTGGCGCTGCACGCCATTGTCGTTTATCTGACATCGCGCGCCACTGGTGGGCTGTACTTCCATTTCTTCGAAGCCGCTTCCATGATCGGGCTGCTGATGGCAGCCATGACCCTGTTCTTCTCCATCCGGCAGCCGGCCGAGAACATGGGCATCCTGACCCTGCCGCTGGCTGCCCTCGCGGTCCTGCTGGGCGTTCTGCTGGCCAGCCCGCGACCGGGAATAACGGCTCTGCCCAGCGGCGTCGGCCTGCATGTCTACACCTCGCTACTGGCTTATAGCGCGCTGGCCGTGGCCGCGCTGCACGCGGTGCTGCTGGCTTTACAGGAACACAGATTACGCCGGCGCCATCCGGGCGGCTTCGTCAAGCTGCTGCCACCGCTGCAGATCATGGAATCGCTGCTGTTCCAGATGCTGACCCTGGGCTTCCTGTTACTGACCCTGTCGCTAGTGACCGGGTTCCTCTTCCTGGAAAACATGTTCGCCCAGCACCTGGTTCACAAGACCGTTTTGTCTCTGCTGGCGTGGCTGTTATTCGCCACCTTGCTGATCGGCCACTGGCGCTTCGGCTGGCGCGGGCAGATCGCGGTCCGCTGGACCATCGGCGCCTTCGTCATCCTGATGCTGGCCTACTTCGGCAGCAAGTTCGTTCTGGAACTGGTTCTACGCCGGCAGTAGCAGCGATGATCTTTTCTGCAGGGCCTGATTGCAGCGGGGAGTTTTCTTGAGCGACGTTCCGTTAAGTTTCCTGGTCGGCGCCCTGTTTGTGCTCATCCTGCTCTCCGCCGGCTTCTCCGCCTCAGAAACCGGCATCATGACGCTCAACCGCTACCGTCTGCGCCATCTGGCGAAGTCCGGTCACGGTGGCGCCCGCAGAGCCCTGCGGCTGCTGCAACGCCCGGACCGGCTGATCGGCCTGATCCTGCTCGGCAACAACTTCGTCAACATCGCCGCCTCGTCGGTAGCGACTCTGATCGCACTGCGGCTTGGCGGCGAAGGCTATATCGCCGCTGCTACCTTCCTCCTGACTTTCATCATCCTGATCTTCTCCGAAGTAGCGCCGAAGACACTGGCCGCCCTCCATCCGGAGCGGATCGCTTTTCCAGCAAGCCATGTGCTGACGCTGCTGCTGCGGCTGCTGTATCCGCTGGTGGTAAGCGTGAACAGCATGGCCAACGCTGTGCTGCGCCTGTTCGGCATCGACCTGGATGCCGGCACCCACAGCATCTCGCGCGAGGAGCTGCGCACCATCGTCAACGAGGCCGGCGTGATGATTCCGCACCGGCATCAAAAGATGCTGGTCAACATCCTCGACTTGGACACGGTGACCGTAGAAGACATCATGGTGCCGCGGGCGGAGATCGTTGGCATTGACCTGGAGGACACGGTTGAGGATATCGCCAGCCAGCTTTCCAGCACTCAGTACACCCGGCTGCCGGTGTTCCGCGGCAGCATCGAGCAGGTGGAAGGCATCGTTCACGTCCGCCGGCTGCTGCCGCTGGTTCTTGCCGGCGATTTCAGCAAGGAACAGCTGATCGCCCGTATGCGCGAGCCCTACTTCATTCCGGAAGGCACGCCACTGCACACCCAGCTGCTGAACTTTCAGCGCAACCGGCGGCGGATCGGGCTGGTGGTCGACGAGTATGGCGACATCCTCGGCCTAGCCACGGTGGAAGACATCCTGGAGGAAATCGTCGGCGACTTCACCAGCGATCCGCTGACCCAAGCCAAGGACATTCAGGCGCTGCCCAACGGCAGCTTCATGGTGGAAGGCAGCACCAGCGTCCGCGAGCTGAACCGCGTGCTGGACTGGAACCTGCCAACCGATGGTCCCAAGACCCTGAACGGCGTCATCCTGGAGCAACTCGAGGCGATCCCGGAAGCGGGTGTCAGCCTGAAGATCGCCGGCATGCCGGTGACCATCCTCCAGACCAGCGGTTACAAGGTAAAGACGGCGCAGGTGCTGCCGGCGTACCGGCGGTGAGAGACTGCTTTTCACCACAGAGACACAGAGAACGCAGAGGAAGAAAGAAAGGGAAGAAGCATTCACCACCAAGGCACCAGGCACACAAAGATTAAGACTCTTCCCTTGTGCCGCTTCGTGTCCTTGGTGTCTTTGTGGTCAATCCTCCGTCTTCCTCTGTGCTCTCGGTGTCTCTGTGGTGAATGCTCTCACTCTTCCACTACCCCCGCCGCCAGGTCGTGCCCTGCGGGCCATCCTCGAGAATGATGCCGTGCTCGACCAGTTGATCCCGCAGGCGATCGGCTTCGGCGAAATCGCGGGCAGCGCGGGCTTCTTTACGGCGCAGGATCAACTCCTCGATGTCGGCATCACTCAGCGCCGCAGCGCCGCCACCGGCCCGTAGATAACGATCCGGCTCATCCTGCAGCAGGCCGAGCATGCTGCCCAGCTCCCGCAGAAGCGCACCAAGCCGGCTGGCTGCCTGGCCATCCTGGTCGCGCTGGCGGTTGATCTCGCGAGCCAGGTCGTGCAGCACCGCCAGGGCTACCGGCGTGTTGAAGTCATCGTCCATCGCCGCCGCGAAACGCTCGTAGTACAGCGGTTCGGCCTGCCGGTCGGCAGTCGCCTGCAAATCGAGGCCGCGTAGGGCGAGATAGAGCCGCTCGAGGGCGCTGCCGGCGTTTTCCAAGGCTTCGGTGGAGTAATTCAGCGGGCCGCGATAATGGCTGGCGAGCAGAAAATAGCGCACCTGCTCCGGCCGGTACTTCGCCAGGATCTCGCGCACGGTGAAGAAATTGCCGAGCGACTTCGACATTTTCTCGTCGTCGATGCGGACATGGCCATTGTGCATCCAGACATTCACGAACGGCTCGCCGGTGGCCGCCTCGCTCTGGGCGATCTCGTTCTCATGGTGCGGGAACTTCAGATCCAGTCCGCCGCCGTGGATATCGAAGTGGTTGCCCAGGCAAGCGGTCGACATCGCCGAGCACTCGATATGCCAGCCTGGACGGCCGTCGCCCCAAGGCGAGGGCCAGCTCGGCTCACCCGGCTTGGCTGCTTTCCAGAGCACGAAATCGAGCGGATCGCGCTTCGCTTCGTCGACTTCGATGCGGGCGCCGACCCGCAGGTCATCGACACGCTCGCCGGAGAGCTTGCCGTACTCGGCAAACTTGGCAACCGCATAGTAAACGTCACCGTTGTTGGCAGCGTAGGCATAGCCCTTGGCGATCAAGGTCTCGATCATGGCAATGATGCCATCGATCGACTCGGTTGCCCGCGGCTCGACATCAGGCCGCTGCACGCCGAGAGCAGCGGCGTCTTCGTTCATAGCGTTGATGAAACGCTCGGTCAGTGCCTCTACCGATACGCCCTGCTCCGCCGCGCGCTGGATGATCTTGTCGTCGATGTCAGTGATGTTGCGAACGTAGGTAACGTCCAGCCCCTGAGCCCGCAGGTAGCGCGCCACCATGTCGAACACCACCATTGCCCGGGCATGGCCCAGGTGGCAGTAGTCATACACCGTCATGCCACAGACATACATCCGCACCTGGCCCGGCGTCATGGGCCGGAAGGGCTCCTTGCGGCTGGTCAAGCTGTTGTAAATCTGCAGCATCGATTCTGATCCCTATCTCGATTTGGCCAGGCGCCACCCGCCCGGTACTGGCGTCGCATCTTAGCGAAAAGCCGACGGCATGGCACATCCACTTGCTCCCGGCCGGCGAAAAGGCTAAAGGTAGCGGCTTTCAAAACAAGCCGAGCATTACCGTGAACCGCCCGATCCTGTTTATCTCCGACCTGCACCTCGACCCGCGCCGCCCGGCCATCACCGAGCTGTTTCTGCGCTTTCTGCAAGAACAGCGGGGCCAGGCGCAGGCGCTCTACATCCTCGGCGATCTGTTCGAGGCCTGGATCGGCGACGACGCTGTCGCGGACGACGAGCCATCGCTCGCCGTTCTGCGGGCCTTCAGCCTGACCACCCCGACCTATTTCATGCACGGCAACCGGGATTTCCTGGTTGGCGAGCGCTTCGCCGCCCTGACCGGGATCGAGCTGCTGCCCGATCCGACGGTAATCGATCTGTTCGGCAGGCCTACCCTGCTGATGCACGGCGACAGCCTGTGCACTGACGACCACGATTACCAGAAGTTCCGGCAGATGGTGCGCAACCCGGCTTGGCAGCAGGGCTTCCTGGCGATGCCGATCCCGCAGCGGATCGCGCTGGCGCAGCAGGCGCGCAGCGAGAGCGGTGCCCGCAACCAGTCCATCGACGACTATCTGATGGACGTCAACCAGCAGACGGTGGAGGCCGAGATGCGCCGGCACGGCGTCCAGCAGTTGATCCACGGCCACACCCACCGCCCAGCGATCCACCACTTCGAGCTGGACGGCCGCGACCACACCCGCGTGGTGCTGGGCGACTGGTTCGAGCAGGGCAGCGTCTTGCGGGTGACGGCGGACGAACTCAGCCTGGAAGGGCTGCCTCTGCCCACTTAGAACCTATTTCAGGCGATCCCTCTGCGCTGCGGCGAGCGGGTCTCAGCAGCAGCCGAAGAAGGCAGGACAATTATGCCCCGCTCTCAGCTCGCGCTGCAGCTTTCGCCTGCGCCGCATCGAAGCGCCCGGCCAGAGCCTCTGCCTGGGGGGTGGCCACCGCCGGCCCGGCGGCGAGCCACTCGATCTCGACCGCGCGTATCTGTGCGCCGACCGACAGCTGCCGACCGGCAGTCATGCCATCCGCCAGCCGCCGTACCTGCAGATCCATCCGGCGCGCGCGCTCCTCGGGCGGCGACTCCAGACCGGCGAGGATCTCCATCCACAGGCACAAATCCCAGCGGGCCTCCAGATTGGCGGCCAGCTCCTGTTCGGTAAATGCCTGCCCGCCTTCGGTCGCAGCCAGCGCCCGGCGCCAGCGCGCCTCCAGCCGAGCCTGCAGGTCAGCCGGCGCCTGATCCAGGATTTCCCAACGAGCCTGCCATGCAGCGGCTGCTCCGGCGGTCCCGGCCAGAGCAGCCTGCTCCAGCTCTGCGCAAAGCTGCGCCCGAGCACGGCCAACCGCCAGCGCCTGCTGCTCGCGCTCCTGCGCCTGGCGGCGGCGGCGGTCAGCCAGCGCGCGCTCCGCCTCCCGCAGCTGCCGGGAGAAGGCGGCTGCCTGCTCGCGCGGCAGCGGCCGCAGGCCGTCATACTCCTCGCGCAGCGCCGCCAGCTTGGCCTCGACGTCGGCAGGCGCGGCCGCCGCATCGGCGGCCAGGGATTCTGCCTCGTTGCATAGCTCCCGGGCGCGGGCAACACGAGCCTCGCGCTCCTGATCAGCCTCGCTGCGAACTGCGTCGCGGTGGGCAAAGATTTCGTCGCAGGCGCTGCGAAACTCGCGCCAGAGTCGGCGATCGATGTTCGGCTGAGCGTGGCCGATGGCTTTCCACTCGGCCTGCAGCGATTTCGCCTGCTCCGCCGCAGCCCTGGGGTCGTCGGCGGCGATCAGCTGTTTTGCCTGCGCGATCAAGGCTTCCTTGCGCTGACGATTGGTCTGCTGTTTAGCGCGAATGTGACCGGTCAACGCATCCATCAGCGCTTCGAACTGCGCCTCGATTGCTCTGCCTGCTCGCCGGTCGACCGGGACGGCCGCCTGCCACTCGGCGCGTGCCTGGCTGCGAATGCTCTCTAGCGCAGCAAGCTCCAGTTGCGGCCAATCGGCGGCGGCAATGAACTGCTCCAGTTGGCTGGCAATGTCCTGCCGACGCTGCAGATTCTCCTGCCGGCGCTGCGCCTGCTCGTCAAAGTAGCCGCGGCAGCGGTCGAAGGCCTGCTTGCCGGCCGCCTGAAAGCGCTCCCAGAGCCGCTGCCCTTCGGGCGAGCTGGAGCCACCGGTAGCCTTCCACTGTTCCTGCAGCCGCTGGATACGTTCAGCCAGCTCCGGCGGCGGCAGATCGGCCTCGATCAGGGCTTCCATCTGCTCGCAGAGCTCCAGCTGCTTCGGCAAAGTAGCGAAACGGCGCCAGTCCTGTAGTTCGCGCACCCGGCCGGCGTCGTGCTTGAGCCGGCGATCGAAGCGGCTGCGATCGGATGGCGGCAACTGCTCGCTGAGCTTTTGCGCCTGTGCCAGCAAACGTTGCGATTCCTTGAGCCGGCCCTCGCTGAGGCTGGTTTCCAGCGCCGGCAGCAGCTGCTCGAGTTCGTCGCGCAGTTGCTGCCGCCGGACCGCCATCTGCTCGCGGCGACGGGCAGCGGCAGCCAACGCTACCGTGCCCTCCGCCAGCAGCGGCGGTGCCGGTAGCTCAAGCTGCCAGTGCACGGTATCGATCAGCTCCCCTAGCCGTTGCGACGCGCGCTGGAACGCCCGTTCCTCGCCAGCGGCATCGGCGCGCAAGATCTTGAGCGCGGCCTCGAGCCGGTTTTCCTGGGCCAGATAACGGGTCGCGGCGGCCAGATAATTCTGCAGCAAGGCCAGTGCCGGATAGTGAGTGCGGTCTTGGCCGGCTTCTGCCGCAGCGGCCAGCAGATCGCGCACCAGTTCCAAACGGGCGGGATCGGGTTGTGGTTCCTGCCGCAGCGTGCTCACCAGCGCCTCCAGGGCCGCCGCGTCGAAGGCAGGCGGGGCCACGCTGGTCTGCTCGGCGTGTTCGATGACGGCGGCCGGCGGCGCGGCGGCGCGCGCAAGGCATTGCGCCAGCAACGTTCTGAAGCGCTGTTCGAGTTGCGGTTCGGCGGCGATGGCCACTGCGTTCCAGCGATTCTCCAAACGCTGCCGCTCGGCACTGTCAGGCCGATCGGAGGCGGCAAGCCGCTCCAAGGACTCACAAATGAGCAGGCGCTTGGAGTGAGCCTGTGCGTTCGCCTGCTGCTCCTGCCGCAGGCGCTCCAATGCCTCCCGCGCCAGGCGGGCAACTCGGCGGTCATGCTCCTTGGTGTGGCGGATTACACGTTCCAGCGAGGCGGCCTCGGTCAGCCGCAGGACCGCTGCCTGCCGCACCTTCAGGGCGGCATCGTAAATGGCGATTTCTTCCAGCACTGGAACCGACTGCAACCGCTCCAGCGCCGCCAGCCGCAGCTCCGGCTCGTGTGCGCGGCGGGCAATATGGCCCAGCACGACCTCGTCGCTACAAGTGCCGAGTTCGGCCAACCGGCTGGCAAGCTCGGGCGC
This sequence comes from Gammaproteobacteria bacterium, assembly GCA_036278215.1. Classification (GTDB taxonomy): domain Bacteria; phylum Pseudomonadota; class Gammaproteobacteria; order Nitrococcales; family AK92; genus JAAYIK01. Next base: position 12,371 of record DASULL010000162.1, read on the forward strand.
TTCCGGACCGCCGGCGAGCACCTGGCGATAACGCGCCGCGGCCACTTCGCGCACACCGGCGTTCTGTTCCTCGTCAATACACCGGCGTAGAAACTCCAAATCGGCGACCTGCTTGATTGCCGCCTTGCGGACTTCGACTTCCGGATCATCGACGGCCAGGCGGCGCAATATGGCCTTGGTCTCCGGATCCTGCGGCGACAACTGCGCCACCGCTTGGCTGCGTACTTGAGGATTGGAGTGCTGCCACTTGGGACGGAAGAATCGGGCGAGGATCATCGCTATCGATACCTT
>DASULL010000163.1:0-3215 GCA_036278215.1 Gammaproteobacteria bacterium
TTTGATACCGATCCGCAGAAGGGTACGCCGATGGCCCGCACCCAGAATGCCACGGCCGATCTCAAGGCGTTCCGCAAGCGTGGCGGCAAGCTGCTTATCCCGCACGGCTGGGCCGACCCGGTGGTATTCCCCGAGCGCACCATCGAGTACGCCAAAGAGGTCTGGAAGCATTCCGGCGGCCGCGAGCAGGCCGGCGACTTCATGCGGCTGTTCATGGTGCCGGGCCTGGGCCACTGCGCCGGCGGCGCGGCGCCGACCGAGATTGGCGTCCCGCTGCAGGCCAATCCGCCAGTCATCGATGCTGACCACGACCTGCTCTCGGCACTGGACCGCTGGGTGGAAGAAGGCGTGGCGCCCGCGCGAATCGTTGCCTCGCAGGTTAGCGGCGGCGTCGTCACCCGCACCCGGCCGCTCTGCCCCTACCCGCAGGTAGCGCGCTGGACCGGGGTCGGCAGCCCCGATCAGGCCGAGAACTTCGTCTGCGTGAATGGCGAGTACGACACCGGCTCCAAGCCCTGGCAGCAGTGATCTGACCGAACGTACTGTGGCGGAGCGTCCGTTCGGACGTCCCGCCACAGTACGTGCTTGGATGACGAGAGCGATTTACTTCCCGCCGCTGTTGCCCTTATGTTCCCCGCCTACGGTGAGGATTAATGCGATAGGTTTCCCATGAGCATCGAGATCAAAGTCTGGTCCGATTTCGTCTGCCCGTTCTGCATGATTGCGGAGCAGCCTCTGCTGGACGCCGTTCGGGAGTCCGGACTGGACGTGGCGATCGAGTGGATGCCGTTTGAATTGCGGCCGTATCCAACGCCGACCCTGCGCCCGGAGGACAACTATCTGCAATCGGTTTGGCCCCGCTCCGTCTACCCTCTGGCAGAGCGGTATGGCGTCGAGATCAAGCTGCCGAGTGTTTCGCCCCAGCCTTATACGGCGCTCGCTTGGGAGGGCTATCAGTTCGCCCGAGAGCACGGCAAGGGAAGCGAGTACAACGATCGGGTGCTGAAGGCCTTCTTTCAGGAGGATCAGGACATTGGCGAGAGCGAAGTCCTGACCCGGCTCGCCGGCGAGCTCGGTCTCGATCAGGCAGCGTTTCGGCAAGCGCTCGAGGAACGTCGTTATCGCGAGACGCATCAGCGGGCGTTGGCGCAGGCCCAAACGATGGCTGTGACCGCGGTCCCCACGATCATGATCGGAGCGCACAGGTTCGCCGGCGTGCAGGGCAAAGAGCTGTTGCTGCGCGCCCTGCGCGACGCGGAAGAAAGTAACCAGAACGTTTGAAGCAGCGGATGCTAGGGCGCGAGCTCCCAGGCCTCGTTCTTGGTGTGCAGGCGGAGATCTACCGTCGCGTCTCCCATCGCTAACAGGTGACGCGTACCCCGCCACGCCGGCCATGGCCGTCGAACGCGGCTATTTCTCCTCAAATCCTGGCATACCACTCATACCCCCGGTCTTCCCAGTAACCACCGCTGCCGCCGCCGATCCGCTCGAAGCTGTCTACCAGCTCGATGGCCCTGAGGTACTTGGCCATCTTGTAGCCGAGCTGGCGCTCGACCCGCAGACGCAGCGGAGCGCCGTGCGCGATCGGCAGCGGGCGGTCGTTCATCTCGTAGGCGAGTATCGTCTGCGGATGGAAGGCATCGGCGAAGTCGATGCTCTCGTAGTACCTGTCGCCGCTCTCGTCCAGGGCGTCGAAGCAGTAGAACATTACGTAGCGGGCTGCCGGCAGCGGCCCGACCTGCTCCAGCAGTGCCGCCAGCCGCGCGCCTTTCCACTTGCCGATGCAGCTCCAGCCCTCGACACAGTCATGGCGGGTGATCTGGGTGCGGGATGGCAGTGCCCTCAGGCCTTCCAGCGACAGCTGCGCCGGACGCTCGACCAGGCCGCCAACGCTGAGTCGCCAGTCGGTGAAGTTGGCGCTGGCCAGGGCCAGATACTCCGGATCGGCCGGCTGGTAGGTGCCGTTGCTCTTGAAGATCGGCGATAGCTCGGACTCGGGATATTCCCGCGCCATGGCGTTCGTCGGCGTGATTGTCCGCTGCAGGCGGCGGTTGAGGTGCTCGGCGCTGCCGAGGAGCTGGCGGACGGTAGCGTTCTCCGACAGCCGGTCGCAGCCGCCGAGCAGGGCGGCGGCACCGGTCGCAAGGCTCTGCTGGAGAAAATGGCGGCGATCAGTCCGAGTTGGGTGGCTCATGGCGTGACTCCGGAATCCGGTACCGTCCGAGGATGATGCCGCGCAGGTTGTTCCAGGGGCCGGTGAGCAGGACCATCACCAGGTGCACCAGGGCGAAAATCACCAGTAGGGATGCAACCACGAAGTGCAGCGTGCGCGCCGACTGCCGGCCGTCGAACAGGTTTAGCAGCCAGGGAAAACGGGCCGCCATCCAGGGCGACATGGTCAGTCCGGTGAGCACTGCCAGTGGCAGCAGGCCGAACATCACGCCGAGGTAGCTCAGTTTCTGCAGTACGTTATAGCGCTTCGCTTCCTCGCCTGTGGGAAAGCGCAACCGCAAATGGTCCAGTACTGAGCGGCCGGTGCCGCGCAGCTCGGTACCTGTCGGCAACAGGTCGCGGCGCAGGTGGCGGCTCGCCAGGGAATAGCTGGCGTAGGCCAGTGCGTTGAGGACGAGAATCCAGGCGAAGAAGAAATGCCAGCGGCGGCCCATTGCCAGCCATTGTTGGCTCGGCAGAGTCGCCCAGGTTGGAAAGCCGCGCGCCTGCATTTGGCCGTCGACTTCGGAAGCGCCGAGCACGCCGGTGGTATCGAAGCGATAGCCGAGCAACGTGGTGACACCCTGAAGCGTGCCGTCGGCACCGCGCTCGGCCGTCAGCGCAAGCAGCGGTCGGTCGAACAACGATTTATTGCCCCAGTAAAGGGCGGGATGAGCGTTGAAGATCTGTAGCCCGCTCATCAGCATGACGAGCACGGCCAGGGCATTGACCCAATGGGTAATGCGGATGGGTACGGTATGCCGGTAAATCCAGGTGCCTGTGCGGCCGGCACCGGACTTCCGATCCGCCGACGTATCGGCTGCGGCGTTCGACTCCATAGCAGTACACCGGTGTGATCCGGGGCGAGGAAGGTTTTGGGGCCGGCCGGCGGCCAATCAACCATGGCTGTACAGGCGGCTCAGGTGAGTTTCGTTTCTCGACTCCCAGCTTCGAGTGTTTTGCCTGTTCGAACTTCGCCAGCTGCTTCTGCTCGCGGCTATCGA
>DASULL010000164.1:0-4539 GCA_036278215.1 Gammaproteobacteria bacterium
AATGTGTCGCTGGAGGGCACCCACCAGCAAACTCACGCCGATGAACAATGCCGACAGCTCGATAGCGAGGAAAGCAAACATGCTCAGCGTTTCTAACAGCTGTGGGGACACCTGAACCTCCCATGTTTCTAGATATATAGAACAATAGAGGATGCTAGACTGTCATCTCGATCTCTGTCAACCACATTTCTGGAATAGTGGAATTAAAGATGAAAACGATAGGAATCACTCTGGAGCATGACGCTGTCGCAGCCAGTCTGGCTGAACTCGGCAATAGCCACCGCCTTGCGATATTCCGCTTTCTGGTCAAGGCCGGCCACGAAGGCGCCACTGTGGGCGAGATACAGAGCGCGCTTGGCATTCCCGGTTCAACGCTGTCTCATCATCTGGCACGGATGGTCAAGGTGGGGCTAATCCGCCAGGAGAGGCACAGCCGGACCATTGTCTGCATACCCCAATATGACCACTTGCAGGGGCTGATCGAATTCTTGCAGGAGGAGTGCTGCGTCGGCCAGTCAGTCGGGGATGATCGGCGGCACTGATAATGCGCATCATCAGTGCCGCCGTCCGCGTAATTAATCGAGACAGCCACAACAGCGGTACTGACCTGGGCCAGCACCTTCCTGGCTGAATCACCTAACTTCCCGAAATCGCCGGCAGCCACAGGGCGAGCGCAATCAACGTCGCCAGCAGGACCGGGATCGTAATCACCACGCCCACCTTCATGTACTGCCCCCAGCCGATTCTATAACCCTTGTTCGCCAACACATGCAGCCACAGCAGTGTTGCGAGGCTGCCGATCGGGGTGAACTTGGGCCCAAGGTCATTCCCGATCACATTGGCGTAAATCATCAGCTGCTGGGTCAGGTCGGAGACTGGCGCCTGATCGATCGCCAACGCGCCAACCAGGGTTGAAGGCATGTTATTCATCACCGACGCCAGCACGGCGGCGGCAAACCCCGTCCCGATGGTGGCCACGAAGTCGCCTTGCTCACTCAGCCAGACCAGCACCTCGGCCGCCCAGGCCGTCAGCCACGCGTTGCCCAGCCCATAGACCACCAGATACATGCCGAGAGAAAACAGCACGATCTGCCATGGGGCATTCGCTAGCACGGTTTTAAGCGACACCACATGATCCGGCTGCGGCGACAGCCAGCGCCCGGCAATGGCCATCAAAATCAACGCCACAGTTCCCATGATGAAAGCAAAGGGAATCTGCCAGCGCGCTGTGACAAAGAGCGCCACCATTAGCGCAAGCAATAGCGGAAATGCCGCCCGAAAGACTTGATGGTCACGAATCGCCTGCGCTGGGTCTTCCAACCGCTCGGCCGGGTAGTGACGTGGGACGTCGCGCTGAAAGTACAGACCCAGCACCAACAGCGTGGCGATCAGGGACACCAGGTTGACCGGCACCATGACCAGCGCATACTCGGCGAAGCTGATGCCGAAGAAATTGGCGCTGACGATGTTGACCAGATTGGAGATCACCAGCGGCAGACTGGTTGAATCGGCCACGAAACCGGTCGCGATAACGAACGCCAGCGCCGCTTGCGGGCTGAACTCAAGCCGGATCAGGATCGCCAGCACCAACGGTGTCAATAAAAGTGCGGCACCGTCGTTGGCGAAGATGGCCGCGATGATCGCGCCGAGCAGAACGATGAGCGGGAACAGCAGGCGCCCTCGCCCGTTGCCCCAGCGCGCCACGTGCAGGGCCGCCCAGGCAAAAAAGCCGGCCTCATCGAGAATCAGCGAGATAATGATCAGCGCCACGAAGGTGAACGTGGCGTCCCAGACGATCCCCCACACCACGCCGACATCCGCCCACTGGACTACCCCAGTTACCAGTGCCAGGAGCGCACCGCCGAGCGCGCTCCACCCAATTCCCAGCCCCTTGGGCTGCCAGATCACCAGGACCAAGGTGACCACGAAGATGGCCAAGGCCAACATATATATCTCCAATCGCGGGCAAAAGCTGCCCCTCCCCATGCAGGGGCGGACTCTGCGCCAATATGGGTAGATCAGCCTAAGTTGGTGTTAGATCATCACAGTGCTGCTGGGTAATGAACGACCTCACCATCTTCCTTGGTGAAGTGCTCGACCGGATGCTCCAGCAACTTGAGCACCAGTTCAGAGGGGCGACACAGGCGCGCGCCTTTGCTGGTCACGACAATCGGTCGGTTGATCAGAATCGGATGCGCCACCATGGCCTCGACCAGCTGCTCATCGCTTAGCGACGGATCGTCCAGCCCCAAGTTATCGTACGGCGTGCCCTTCCGCCGCAGGAGCTCCCGCGGGGAGATGCCCATCAGCGCCAGCAACTCCACCAACCGCTCGCGGCTGGGCGGCGTCTTGAGGTACTCGATGATCTCGGGCACTTCGCCAGAGGCTTCGATCATGGCCAAGGTATTGCGCGACGTACCGCAAGCAGGGTTGTGGTAAATCAGTGGTTGCATCGTCATCTCATTGCTCGTCTTGGTGTGAAGCACAGCCAACCAGTGCGGTTAGCAGCGGCTCGCAGACCGTTGGGTCGCCGGCGCAACAATCACGAACCAGAAAACCAATGGTTTCCTGCATGTGGCTCAGATTGGCCCGATAGATGATCGAGCGGCTCTGGCGCTGGGAGGTAACCAGTCCGGCACGTGCCAACACCGCCAGATGGGGCGACAGGGTGTTGTGCGGCACATCTAGGCGCCGGGCGATCTCGCCGGCGGGCAGGCCCGCCGGCTCGTGCTGAACCAGCAAGCGGAAGGCCTCCAGGCGGGTCTCTTGCGCCAGAGCGGAAAGGGTTTCAACAGCCTTCGATGTGTCCATACGTCCACTATACAGGACGTATGGACGTAAAAAAGCCTCCGTTTCTCACAGCACACTTCACCATCGGCCATCAGCTGCCGTCGCCGGGTTCAGAGGGCAGCAGAGAATGAGAGTGGTTAAGCAGTGCAGGAAGCTGCCATTAGCACTGTGCCCGGGAAGAGCCATGTCTTCTGCCATTGACACATTGGGGATAGCCGTGAACGTGCGAGCTGTCAGCTCAAGAGCATCTTCAATCCGGCCACCAGGGACACCGTAGCGCTAGGGCTCAGAATTTTCTTGCAGCTGCGCCCCTCCCTGCCACTACCAAGGGCTGGCGACTACAGGAAAACCCAGCCAATGCAACCACTTGTACATCTTCGAGATCTTTATGCCTTTGTGGCAAGCGCTCTTCTGCAATCGGCTAATTGCCTTCATACAGTTCGTCGAACAACGCCAGCGCCTGCTCCGACCACTCGACCCAGTGTGTCTCGTGCATGATGCCAGCCTGCAACACCAGGTGCCGCAGCCGGGCTTCCCGTGAGTCGTTTCCCGGCGGGAAATCGCGCGCTTCCAGCTGGCAGTAGAGCGCCAGTTTCTGCCGGTGCAGCTCGAGCCGGCGCTCGATGTCGCTCTTGAGCGCAGTCGGACCGATTACGGCCTCGGCGCGCAGCCGCAGCATCAGCTCGTCGCGCAACGGCCTCGGATCCTGGCTTTCGGCAGTCCAGCGCTTCAGCTCCTCCCGCCCCGCCGGGAGCACACGATAGGCCTTCTTGCGCCCTCGCCCACTCTCCGCCGGCAGCGCCTCCACCCAGCCAGCGCGCTCCAGCCGACCGAGTTCACGGTAGATCTGCTGATGGGTGGCATGCCAGAAAAAACCGATGGAACGGTCGAAGCGGCGGGCCAACTCCAGGCCCGCCGCCGGCCGCTCCAGCAGAGCCGTCAACAAAGCATGCGGTAGAGACATCCAGAATCTTTTCCAACCATTGCCCTGATTCTCAAGGGGATAAGGCTCGGCAGTCTCGGGCTCCAGTTCTAGCCCGTGCTCCGGCTGCCACCCTTGTACGCGGGCAAATACTGCGCCAAACGCCGGTTCATCTCCGCGCCCAGTGCCTGCAACCCGCTGAGAGGCCGGATCATAACCTCGAACTCGACGATTTTGCCTTGTTCGTCGAATCGGATCAGGTCTATGCCCTTGAGCTGCTTGTCGCCGACGCTGGCGCTGAACTCCAGCACTACGCTCAGCCCATCCTCGGTCGCCAGCTGCCGATGGTAGGCGAAGTTTTCGAACACCTGCAGAACGGTATTCAGAATCAACATCACCGCTTCCGCCGATTCATAGGGCGAAAATGCCATCGGCGAGCGGAAGACGGCATCCGGATGCAGAATCTTCGGCAGCTCGGTCAGATCGCCGGCGGCGACCATCCGGTGCCAGGTCGCCAATGAGGCTGCTACCTGTGGTTGCTTGCTCGTCATAACCTCTATCCTCCCTGATTAAGTTAAATGACCGCCGCCAAGCGAACACCCTGATCGATGGCGCGCTTGGCATCAAGTTCGGCGGCGACATCGGCACCACCGATCAGGTGCACCGTGCAACCCGCCTGCCGCAGCTCGTCGGCCAGTTCGCGCTGCGGTTCCTGCCCTGCGCATAGCACCACGGTATCAACCGGCAGCAGCCGCTCCTGCTCGTCGGTGGCTATATGCAGGCCGGCTTCGTCGATCCGGCGGTAAGTGACGCCGGCAACCATCTCG
>DASULL010000165.1:0-2191 GCA_036278215.1 Gammaproteobacteria bacterium
CGGCCATGGCCTTGCAGATCTCCAAGTCCTTGTGATGCAGCGCGACCTTGAAACCCGGCTTGAACACGTCGCGGATCATGGTCGGCCCGCGCTGGTTGACGAACCAGTTGCCGGCAGCGCCGCCGCCGACCACGCCGATCACCGCGTCCAGATCCAGGTCCATGGCGGCGCCGAAAGCGAGCGCCTCGGTAACGGCCTGATTGATGCCGGCCGCCATGATCTGGTTGACCGCCTTGGTGGCCTGGCCGGCGCCGATCAGGCCCATATGGGTGACGGCCTTGGTCATGGGGGCGAGCAGCGGCCGGATGCGCTCCAGCACCTGCGGGTCGCCGCCGACCATCATCACCAGCTGGCCATTACGCGCGCCTTCGGTACCGCCGGACACCGGCGCATCAAGGAAAGCGGCGCCCGTTGCCGCAACCTGTTCAGCGGCGCGGCGGGTCGTGCCGACGCCGATGGTGGAACAATCGACCACCACCTTGTCGGGCCCGAGCGCCGGCGTCAGCGCCTCGACCACGGCAAGCACGTCGGCATCGGCCGAGACGCAGATGATGATGACGTCGCTCAGCCGGGCGACCGCGGCCGGATCGGCCGCCGCCGTCACGCCGTGCTCCCGGGCAAACGCCTCGGCTTTACCAGCCGTGCGGTTCCAGACGCAGGCGAGCAACCCCGCCCGCGCCAAGTTCGCGGCCATGCCCTCGCCCATGGCGCCCAAGCCGATGAATCCCGCTTGCATATACCCTGCCCTCCCCGGATCTTTGCGCTCAATCTTCCAGGTAAGTGTAGCCGCGCAAGCCAGCATCCAGTTCGCTCAGCGTAGCGGCCCGCTCCTGCTCCGACATAGCGGCCGCCGCCACCCGGGCGCGGTATTCGTTCATCAGATCCTCCATGTCGAAGTGCACGTAGCGCAGCACCGATTCGACCGTGTCGCCGCCCAGCGGATCGGACAGCACGTAGCCATCTTCGGTCAGCTCGACGTTGACCGAATCGGTGTCGCCGAACAGGTTGTGCATGTCGCCGAGGATCTCCTGGTAGGCGCCGATCATGAACACCCCGAGCAGATACTCCTCGCCGTCGCGGTAGGGCGGCAGCGGCAGGGTGGACTCGACCCCGTCGCGGTCGACGTAGTGGTTGATGGTGCCGTCGGAGTCGCAGGTGAGATCCTGCAGCACATTGCGCCGGCTCGGCTCCTCGTCCAGCCGGGTCAGCGGCAGCACCGGGAAGATCTGCTGGATGGCCCAGATGTCCGGCATCGACTGGAAAATAGAGAAATTGCAGAACAGCTTGTCGGCGAGCTTTTCGTTGAGCTCGTCCAGCAGCTCGCGATGGGCGCGCTGACGCGGGTCGAGGCGGCCAAAGACCTTGCGGCAAGTGGCCTGATAGATCCGCTCGGCCGACGCCCGCTGCTCCAGAGTGAGAATGCCGTGGGTGTACATGGTCTGCGCTTCGGTCAGCCAGTGGTAGGCGTCGTGGTAGCTTTCCACCGCCGAGCGGCCGTTGAGCTGCTGCAGGTTCTGCCAGAGGTCATGCAGGATCAGCGGATCGTCGGCGGCCGGCGGCTGGGCGCTTTCCGCCTCGGGCACGCGGTCGACGTCGATCACATTGGTGATCAGCATGGCGTGATGCGCCGTCAGGGCGCGGCCAGACTCGCTGATGATGTCCGGGTGCGGCAGATCGTGCTCGCGGCAGATCTCCCACAGGGTATGCACCACCGTGTGGGCGTACTCGGCGACGCTGTAGTTCATTGAGCAGTAGCTGCGCGAGCGGGTGCCCTCGTAATCCACCCCCAGCCCGCCGCCGACGTCGACGATTTCCACCGGCAGCCCCAGTCGGCGGAACTCGGCGTAATAGCGCGCCGCCTCGCGCATGCCACGCTGGATGTCGCGGATGTGCGGGATCTGCGAGCCGAGATGGAAGTGCAGCAGCTTGAGCGAGTCGCCCAGGCCGTTGGCCTTGAGCCGGTCGATCACCTCCAGCGTCTGCGAGGCGGTCAACCCGAACTTGGACTTCTCGCCGCCGGTGTTCTGCCACTTGCCGGCGCCGATCGACGCCAGCCGCACCCGTACGCCGAGCAGCGGCGTCACCTTGAGCGCGGCCGCCTCGGCGATGATGTCGTCCACCTCGGAGGTCTTCTCGATGACGATATGCACCTTCAGGCCGAGCTGGATGCCGCGCAGGGCGAGCCGGATGT
>DASULL010000166.1:0-5575 GCA_036278215.1 Gammaproteobacteria bacterium
CGAAGGCGGGGTACAGTTCGCCGGTGGTAAAGAAATAAACATGCGGTGTGGCGTTGTTGCCATCGCGATTGTTGCTACGAACGGCGCGGGCGTCGGTCAGCAGCGTCAATTCCAGTGGCCGGGGCAACTGGCGGGCGGCAAACTCGCGGTCATGCTCGACCGGCACCCAAGCCTGCTCGTCGCTGGGAATGAAGAACCGGTAGCCGTCGCTATCGAAGCGCACACCCAGTTCCCGCGACTTCACGATCGCTTCCTCGGCCGCCAGCGTCAGCACCGCCTGTAGCCGGCGCGCCTCACGCTGCAGTTCCTCGGCACGATTATCGCCGAGGGCGATGCTGGCGAGACCGACGATTACGCCGATAATCACCAGCACCACCAGTACCTCGATAAGCGTGAAGCCGCGGTTGTCGCGCACGTGAGCCGTTACTGCAGCTCGAGGTTGCTGATGTCGGCGGCGAGGCCGTCGCCGCCGGTCTGACCGTCAGCGCCCAGCGAGATGATCTGCACGCGGCCACCGGTATCCTGCGGGCCCATGTAGATGTAATCGTTGCCCCACGGATCCTTGGGCAGCTTCTTCATATAGCCGCCGGCCTTCCAGTTGCGTGGTTCGGGCGTGCCGCTGGGTCGCTGTACCAGTGCTGCCAAGCCCTGTTCCGTGCTGGGATAATTGAAGTTGTCGAGCTTGTACAGCTCCAGCGCGCTTTCGATCGTGCGGATGTCGTGCTGTGCCTTGGTTACTCGCGCCTTGTCAGGGTTGTCGATGATGTTGGTAACGGCAAAGGTGCCGAGGATGGCCAGGATGACCACCACCACCATGATCTCGATCAGGGTAAAGCCGGCTTGCCGGCGTCGCGTCGGATTGGGTCGAGTCATTGCTAAGTCTCTCTTTAATACCGGCAACTGCGACAGCGTCTGCAGCTATCAGTGCCGCCAGATTTTCTATTTTGCGAACTGCATCAAATCGAAACTGCGATATAGAGGCGCAGAGGGCACAGAGAAGAGGAAAAGCCTTCACAAAGACACAAAGAGCCACGAAGGAAGGAGTTTTGCTTTGTGTTCCTTGGCGCCCTTTGTGTCTTTGTGGTTACTCCAGCGTCTTCCACGGTGTTCTCTGCGTCTCTGTGGTGAACTCTCCTTTCTCACCCCACCAGCTGATTAAGCTGGAAGATCGGCATCAGGATCGACATGACGATCAGCAGGACCATGCCGCCCATAACCAGGATCAGTACGGGTTCGAATACCGCCAGCATGGAAGCAATTGTACCTTCGGTTTCGCGCTCCTGATTGATCGCCGCCCGCTCCAGCATTTGCTCCAGCCGGCCGCTGAGCTCGCCGCTGCTGATCAGGTGCAGCAGCATCGGCGGGAATTGCCTGCTGCGCTCCAGCGCCCGGCTGATGCCGGTGCCTTCGCGTACTCGCGAGGCGGCGTCCTCGACGGCGTCGCGCATCGGCAAATTGGAAATGACCTGCGCCGAGATCCGCAGCGCTTCCAGAATCGGCACGCCGCTGCCGGCGAGAATGGCAAAGGTGCGGGCGAAGCGGCCGGCGTTGATGCCGCGATTGAGTTTGCCGACCAGCGGTAACCGCAGTACCAGTCCGTGTATCCGACGGCGGAAACTGGGGCTGCGCATAGCATAGCTGAATGCCAGCACCACAGCTGCGATGGCCAGCAGCAGCCAGACGCCATAGTCGCGCAGAAAACTGCTAAGAGCGATCATCGCCTTGGTGAGGCCAGGCAGTTCCTGACCGACATCGCTGAATACTTCGACTACCTTCGGCACCACATAGGTGAGCAACAGCACGACGACGCTGACGGCAACCACCATTAGGCCGATCGGATAAAACAGTGCGAGCTGCACTTTTTGGCGCATGTGCTGGCGGCTTTCGGTGTAGTCAGCCAGCCGCTCCAGCACCAGCTCCAGGTGGCCGGTTTGCTCGCCGGCGGCGACGGTAGCGCGGTACATCTCGGAAAAAACGCGAGGGAAGCCGGCCAGTCCATCGGCGAGGGTATGGCCTTCCATTACCTTCGCCCGCACCGCGGTCATCATGCGCCGCAGCCGTGGTTTCTCCGATTGCTGTGCCACCGCCTGCAACGACTCCTCCAGCGGCAAACCAGAGCCAACCAGCGTTGCCAACTGACGCGTTATTAGTGCCACCTCCTGCGCACTGGCGCCGCCGCTGAGTGAGAACATGCGCCGGCGCGTTGGCTCTTGGCGGGCAATTTCGGCAACTTCCAACGGTATCCAGCCTTGTTCCCGCAGCTTCTGCCGTACTTGACGGGCGGTATCGCCCTCCAATACGCCACGCCGTTGCTTGCCGCCGTCATCTAGTGCCTGATATTCAAATGCACCCATAAACCGTCGTTATCCCGTGATCGTCAGGGGGGGGCACCACAGAGACTCAGAGAAGAATTTAAGATTCACCACCAAGGCACAAAGGCCACCAAGGAACACAAAGATTAAGGCTCTTCCTTTGTGCTGCTTCGTGCCCTTTGTGTCTTGGTGGTCAGTCTCCCGCCTTTCTCTGTGACTCTGTGGTGAAGGCGAACTGCGCTCGCTTTTTTACGCCTGCACGTCCTCGGTGCTGACCCGCAGTACCTCTTCCAGCGAAGTTTTGCCGGCCAGCACCCGCAGCATGCCGTCCTGGCGCAAGCTGGACGTCTTCAGGCGGGCCTGGGCTTCCAGCGCTTGTTCGTGGGCGCCGTCATGGATCATCGCCCGCATCCGATCGTCTACCAGTACTAGCTCGAAGACGCCGCCACGGCCGAGGTAGCCACTGTTCTTGCACCGTTCGCAGCCCTGGGGGGTGTAAATTGTCGGCGGCTGCGCCGGATCGACACCCAGCAGTTCACAGTCGCTGCGAGTCGCTTGGTGTGGTTGCTTGCAATGCGGGCAGAGCAGGCGGACCAGCCGCTGCGCCATCACGCCGATCAGGCTGGAGGATAGGAGGAACGGCTCGACGCCCATGTCGCGCAGCCGGGTCACAGCGCCGACGGCGGTGTTGGTATGCAGGGTCGACAGCACCAAGTGGCCGGTCAACGATGCTTGCACCGCGATCTCGGCGGTCTCCAGGTCGCGAATCTCACCGACCATCACCACGTCCGGATCCTGCCGCAGAATAGCGCGCAGACCACGGGCGAAGCTCATGTCGACTTTGGTGTTTACCTGAGTCTGGCCGATGCCGTCGATGTAATACTCGATCGGGTCCTCGACCGTGAGAATGCTGCGGGTGGCGTTGTTCAGCCGGGCCAAGGCAGCGTACAGGGTAGTGGTCTTACCGGAGCCGGTCGGGCCGGTGACCAGGATGATGCCATGCGGCCGGTGGATCAAATCGTCAATGTGGTTGCGCAGCACAGCCGGCATGCCCAGTTGTTCCAGGTCCAGCCGACCGGCCTGCTTATCCAGCAGCCGCATGACCACCCGCTCGCCATGGCCGGAGGGGAGGGTGGAGACCCGAACATCGACGGCGCGGCCGGCGATCCGCAGCGAAATGCGACCGTCCTGCGGCAGTCGCTTCTCGGCAATGTCGAGCTTGGCCATGACCTTGATGCGTGACACCAGCAGCGGCGCCATCACCCGCGGCGGCTGCAGCATCTCGCGCAGCACGCCGTCGACCCGGAAGCGCACCAGCATGCGGTTCTCGAAGGGTTCGATATGAATATCCGAAGCGTTCTGCTTGATTGCTTCGGTCAGCAGGACGTTGATGAGCCGGATGATGGGCGCGTCGTCCTGGCTTTCCAGCAGATCTTCCGGTTCGGGCAGATCGAGGTCGGCCAGATCCAGGCCGTCGCCCAGATCGTCCATCATCTGCATGGCATCGCCGCTGGCTTCATACGCCTTTTGCAGCATCCGCTCGAAGGCGCTTTCCTCCACCGTCTCCAGCCGTAGCGGCCGTTTCAGGCTACGGCGCAGCTCGGCCAGGCTCGCCGGCCGCACACCCTTGCGGCATATCACCCGGGCGTGATCGTCCTCGATGTCGGTGACCAGAACGCCGTGGCGGCGGGCAAAGCCGAACGACGGGCGGGTTCCCGGAGCGGAAACCTCTTGGTCGCGGATGTCGTGGTCGAGCAGTGGACTGACGTTGCTCACTGAATGATTCTCATCGCCTCGAACGGAGGGGGAATATAGGGGCGCGGCCGTTCTGGCAGGACCGGCACCTCTTCGCCTGGCATTAGAGCGATGCCTTGCTGGTTTTGTTCCAACTGGCGGGCGCGCATGAAGCTGTACTTGCGGCTGGAATAGGCGCTGGCGGAGTATTCCTCGCGCAGCACCGACGGTTGCAGGAACAGCATTAGATTGCGCCGCTCCTTCGTCGAGGAGCGCGATTTGAACAAGTTGCCGACCAGCGGGATGTCGCCGAGCAGCGGCACTTTCTGCTCGGTTTGATTGACGGTTTCATCGATCAGCCCGCCTAGCGCCACCAGTTGACCGTCTTCCACCAGTACGCTGGTGGTTACCGAGCGCTTGTTGGTAATTCTATCGGTGGCGTTTGTCGTTGCCGTCGCCTCCAGGTTGGAGACCTCCTGCGAGATTTCCAGCAGCACGCTGTTGCCTTCGTTGATCTGCGGCTTGATCTTCAGGATGAGGCCGACGTCCTCGCGGCTGATGGTCTGGAATGGGTTGGTCGCATTTAGGCCCTCGTTGGTGAATTGGCCGGTGACGAACGGTACGGTGCGGGCAACGCGGATTTCGGCTTCCTGGTTGTCGAGGGTGAGCAGCGACGGCGTTGACAGAACGTTGGCTTGGCTGCTGTTGGCCAGGGCCCGCAGCAAGAAGCCGAATTTATAGCGGCTGCCGAAGCTGCCGATAGCCGCCGTGGTGCCGGAACCGAGGCCGCTGGGATTAAAGAAGGGCTCGCCTCCCTGGGTGACGCCCAGCAAGTCGCGCACTCCGCCCGGAATGCTGCTGAACAGGCTGCTGAAGGCTGGCACGCCGTTTTTCGAATCGAACGCCACCGCCTCCACGCCGAGGTCACGGCCTTTGCTGTCGGCGATCTCCGCCACCGCCGCTTCGATCAACACCTGGGCCCGGCGGATGTCGAGCTGGCGGATCACGGAAAGCAGGGAGCGTTGCAGGTCGGGGCTAGCGGTAATCACCAGCGAGTTAGTCGGTTCATGCGCCTCGATACTGATATCAGTTCGAGGGCGTCGCGGCGTGCCGGCGGCTGCCGCCGCAGCCTGGGTACCACCGCCAGCGCCGGGCTGTTGTTGCCCCTGGGCTTCTTGCATCTTCTCGCTGACGCCAGTCAGTACCGGCACCAGATCCTTGGCTTTGGCGTAACGCAGATACACGACCTGCGTCTCACCGCCAGCCTCCACCGGAGTATCCAAGTGGGCGACCAGTGCCCGGATGCGTAGCCGCTCGGACTTATCGCCGCTGAGCAGCAGGCTGTTGGTGCGCTCATCGGCGGCGATACTGATCTGCGTCCCAGGCCCGAGATTTGGGTCGACACCCTGGCGTAGCCCACTGACCAGCCGCACCAGCTCGGCGGCGGAAGCATATTGCAGCGGGATCACTTCGATTTCATCGTCGCCGGCCTGGTCGACCCGGGCGACGATCTCCGCCAGTCGGCGGAC
>DASULL010000167.1:0-3612 GCA_036278215.1 Gammaproteobacteria bacterium
GGCCACATCCCTGAAATGCAGGCACATGAGATCCAGCTTCGGCAGATTGCGCCGCAGATACTTCACCTGCTGCGCCTGCTCCAACAGGAACAAGCGACGAACGCCAGCCTTGGTTGCTGCCTGCGCCTCCGCTGGTGCGTCCAGCAGTTTCAGCTGCACATGATCGCCGGCATCCAGCAGGGCCGGATAGGCGCGAATGGTCACGCCGCGCAGCTTGAGTTCGACCGACTCCGGCAGCTCGCCAAAATCCCAGCGGCGCACATCGGCCCGCTCCCAGCCGTCGACCGATGCCTGCCCCAGCTCTTCCGCCGCCCGCTCACCCAGTTCGCCTTGCAGCGCCGCAAGATCGCTGCCGCTGGCTACGGTACGGCCCTTATCGTCGACTACCCGGAAATGCATCACCAGATGCGCCGGCAGCTCGACCAGGTCCCAGGCATCGATCGGCACTTCGATCGCGGTCATGCGCTTCAGCTCGCGCCGCATGGCCTCCTGCAGCGACCCCTCTCCAGGCACCGCCGCCTGCAGCACCGCCTTGGCGAAGTCAGGCGCGGGTACGAAGTGGCGGCGCAGGGCCTTAGGCAGCGCCCGAATCAGAGCGGCGGCTTTCTCCTGCCGCAAGCCGGGTACCAGCCAGTCAAACGGAGCCGGCGTCAGCTGGTTGAGCGCGGCTAGCGGCACGACCGCGGTCACCCCGTCGAAAGCGTGACCCGGCTCGAAATGGTACTCCAGCGGCAGCGCCATGCCCTGAACCTGGAACCGAGCCGGGAAGTCGTCGGCGGTCACCTCCTGCGCCGAGCGCTGCATGAGATCGTCGCGCGACATGAACAACAACCGCGGCTGTTCCCGTTCGATCTTCTCCCGCCACCGCTCGAAGCTGGCCGTGCTGTACACTTCGGCAGGAACGCGCTGATCGTAGAAAGCGTACAGCGCCTCCTCGTCCACCAGCACGTCGCGGCGCCGGGTCTTCGCTTCCAGCGTTTCGATTTCGGCGATCAGGCGGCGATTGTGCGCCAGGAAAGCACCTCGCGTTCGCACGCCCTGCCGTACCAGGCCGTCGCGCAAAAAAATCTCCCGCGCCAGCACCGGATCGATAGGGCCGAAGTTGACTTTGCGGCGGGCCGTCAGCAGCAGGCCGTACAGTGACACGTTCTCGAAAGCCGCGACCTGCCCCGCACGCGCCTCCCAGTGGGGCTCGAGATAGCTGCGGCTCACCAGATGGCCGGCCAGCGCCTCTATCCACTCCGGCCGGACATCGGCCACATCGCGGGCGTACAACCGCGCCGTCTCCACCAACTCGGCCGCCATGAGCCACTTGGGCCGGGTTTTGAACACACCGGAGCCGGGGAAAATATGCAGCTTGATACCGCGCGCGCCGGTGTATTCGCTGGCTTCGCCACGCAGCGCGATATTGCTGAGGAAGCCGCTCAACAGCGCCCGGTGCAGCTGCGGATACTCCGCCGGCTGGTCGTTGGCGCGCAGTTCCAGGCCGGCAGCCAGTTCGCTCAGCTGCCGATGGATATCGACCCACTCACGCATGCGCGCCGGCGACAGGAACTGGCCGCGGCACCATTCGGTAAGTTTGCGACTGCTCAAATGGCGGGCCTGCTCGCGGTAGGTCCGCCAAAGATTCAAGTAGCCGACGAAATCGGAGCGCTGATCGCGGAACGATTGCTGCGCCTCGTCCGCTGCCTGCTGCGCATCCAGCGGCCGTTCGCGCGGATCCTGGATGCTCAGCACCGCGGCGATGACCAGCGCTTCGGCAACGCAGCCCTCGCGCCCGGCCTGCAGCAGGATGCGCCCGATCCGCGGGTCGATCGGCAGACGCGCCAGCCGGCGGCCGAGGTCGGTCAGGTTGCGAGCCGCATCGACTGCGCCCAGCTCATGCAGCAGCTTGTAACCGTCGTTGATGAAGCGCCGGTCTGGGGAATCGATGAACGGGAAATCCTCGACCTCGCCCAACCGCATCGCCAGCATCTGCAGGATGACCGCAGCAAGGTTAGTGCGCAGAATCTCGGGGTCGGTGAAAGCCGGCCGGCCGGCGTAATCCTCTTCCGCGTATAGCCGGATGCATACCCCCGGGCCCAGCCGGCCGCAACGGCCGGCGCGCTGGTCGGCGCTCGCCTGGGAGATCGGTTCGATCGGCAGACGCTGGACCTTGGTCCGGTAGCTGTAGCGGCTGATCCGCGCCAGACCGGTGTCGATGACATAACGGATGCCAGGGACAGTCACCGAGGTCTCGGCGACGTTGGTGGCAAGCACGATGCGGCGCTGACCGCCGGGATTGAATACCCGCTGCTGCTCCTGAGTGCTAAGCCGCGCATACAGCGGCAGAATTTCCGCGCCCTTCAGGTGATGCTTGCGCAGGGCTTCGGCAGTCTCGCGAATTTCACGCTCGCCGCTCAAGAACACCAGCACGTCGCCGGGTCCTTCCGCAATCAGCTCATCGACGGCAGCCAGGATGGCGGCGCGCTGATCGCGCTCGTCGCCATCCTCCTCCACCAACGGCCGGTAGCGCGTTTCCACCGGATAGCTGCGGCCGGACACCTCGATCACCGGTGCGCCGTCGAAGTGGCGGGCGAACCGCTCTGGATCGATGGTAGCGGAAGTAATGATGACCTTAAGGTCCGGCCGGCGCGGCAGCAGCTGCTTCAGGTAGCCGAGCAGGAAGTCGATGTTGAGGCTGCGCTCGTGCGCCTCGTCAATGATGATGGTGTCGTAGGCTTCCAGCTGCCGGTCGCCCTGGACCTCGGCCAGCAACATACCGTCGGTCAACAGCTTGATGTAGCTGCGCGGACTGACCTGATCAGTGAAGCGAACCTTATAGCCCACCGTGCCGCCAAGCTGGTCGTGTAATTCCTCACTGATCCGCGCCGCCAGGGTGCGGGCGGCGATGCGGCGCGGCTGGGTGTGGGCAATCATGCCGCGGACACCGCGGCCGAGCTCCAGACACAGCTTCGGCAACTGGGTGCTCTTGCCGGAACCGGTGGCGCCGCAGACGATCACCACCTGATGCCGGGCGATAGCTTCCAGCAGCTCCTCGCGGCGCTGGCTGACCGGCAGCTCCGGTGGATAATCGGGCTTAGGGAGTGCTGCCTGGCGCTGCTCGACCCGGGCTGTGGACGCCGCTAGCGCCTGGGCCAGCGCCTGGGCGCCTTTGTCGATGGGCTGCCCCTGTTTCCGTCGACGCCGCAAGCCGGCGAGCCGACGCCGTAAGCCCGGCCGGTCAGGCCCGAAGGCCTGCTCGAGCTGGTGGTGCAGCGAATCCAGGGAAGTTTGCTGATGCAGATCGTTCATACCGGGGTCGTTGCCCCGGCCGGCTACAGGGCACGGTATTTGCGGGGCGGCAGCTGAAGTATTTCAACAGCCCAATCGCTATCGTTGCAGGTCAGCAACAGACAGGACGGACCGCCATAGGTTCGGGTGCGGCCAGCGGCACCGGGATTAAGGATCCACGGCAGTGCCGTATCATCGACCGACACCTGGTGACTGTGACCATACGCGACTGCGCGAGCCTGCGGATAGCGTCGGCGCAGTTCCTCGTGCCGTTCGGCCGGTGCGCCGGCAGCGTCGCCATGGACCACAACCAGCTTACCGCCGGGCAGATCGACTTCC
>DASULL010000168.1:0-2835 GCA_036278215.1 Gammaproteobacteria bacterium
TCGAAGGTTGCGGCAGCCGGCCAGCTTCCAGTCACGGCCTAGGTTGAGTGTGTGCCGGCCTGGCGGCCGGCTGTCGCGGCTAAAGCCGCTCCTACAGGGTAGGTACTCCCAAGGCTAGCAGCCTCTATCTGTGGGAGCACCCATAAAGGGCGTAATACGGCTTTAGCCGCGAGACGGCCGCGTACAGCGGCCGATGGGGCTGGTGGCGCTAGGCTATGGCTGATGACAGAGTGCGCCGGTCTGCCGACCAGTTGTCGCGGCTGAAACGGAGCGTCGCTTCCTCCGGCCCGCAGGGCGCGCAGCGAGTAAGCCGCTCCTGCAGCGGTTCTTCCTATAAACTGGCAGTGCTATGCCGAGTAGATCCCCTGGTACCGTTGCCTGGGCAAGCTCTGGTTGCGGGAACGGGGGTGCGCCGCGAACTTTCAATTGCGCGTGGCAGTCAGGTTGCCGGCAAGCTGACTGCTGTCACAGCTTCTGAGAGCACGTTGATAGGCGGCGGGATGCCGTAGGACGAGTCGATGGAAATCTCTTTTAGCACGCTTTCTGAGTATATCGACGCCATCAAGACCCTGTCGGCCGAGTGGGGCGCGCATCGCGGCAGTATCTGGTACCGGGGGCTGGAGGACGAGCGGCTGGGGCTATTGCCGGGTACGGTCTGGCGTGACATCGACATTGCTACGGAAGAGTCGATGGTGGCGGAATTCCTGGTGTATTACCGCTCGTATTATCACCGCGAGCCTATGCACCCGTTGGAGCTGTATGCGCTGATGCGCCATTACGGCCTGCCCACTCGGCTGCTGGACTGGTCGATGTCGGCGCTGGTGTCGCTGTTTTTCGCGCTGGAGCGACCGGCCAGTGAGGAGGGCAGGCGGGTGGTGTGGGCGATCGACCATATCGAGCTGAACCGCCTGACCCTTGGCCGGCCGGTGACCATAGTGCCGCGCAGCGGTGGGGCCGACGACTTTACCGCGCGCTGGCTGCCGAAAATGCTGCGGGCCGGTTCCGAGGAAGAAGTGCCGGAGCATGTCTTTGCCTTCAAGCACCCGATGAGCAACCAGCGCATCAACGCCCAGAAGGGCTGCTTCACTTTCCATGGTCGCTCCAGCCGCAGCATCGACCAGGTATTCGATGATGCCGGCTCGCCGCGCATTGCCAAGCTGGTGCTGAGCGACTCCAGTCGGCGCAACGGGGTGCTCGGCGAGCTGTTCGATCTCGGCTACAAGGAAGACGATATTTATCAGGATCTGAATGCCCTCACTCGCCGCATCATGCGCGAGCATGGTTGCGCTCTGCCGCCAGAGCCTTGGCAAGAAAGGCCTTGACGCCCTATCTATTAGAAGGATAGTTTGGAGGGCATCATGATTACCCGACCGCACCAGCTGCTACGACTGCGTCGCCCGGCTTCCTGAGAGGAGGTCGGGGTTTCGCGTTGGTTTCCAGTTGGCTACAGGTCGGGTTAAGTCATGCAATGTCCTTCCAGTTTTAATCACCGCTCTATTTTCTTCCGCCACCGGCATCGGTCGGCTATCGACAGTCTGTTTCGTTCGTCCCTGCTGCGACTGCGCTGCGGCCATCGGGCCTAGCGACAGCCCGTTGGCCGTATTCGCGTCGCGCGTTTACGCCTCGTTTTTTCAACAGCAGGAGCACGAACATGCAGCCGAATAGCAAATACCGTCCGTTTCAACCCATCGCTTTGCACGATCGCCAATGGCCGTCGAAGGTCATCGAACATGCGCCGATCTGGTGCAGTGTCGACCTCCGCGATGGTAACCAGGCATTGATCGAACCGATGAACGCCGAGCGCAAGCTGCAGATGTTCAAGCTGCTGTGCGACATCGGCTTCAAGGAAATCGAAATCGGTTTCCCGGCAGCCTCGCAGACCGACTTCGACTTCTGCCGCCAGTTGATCGAGCAGGATCTGGTGCCGGCGGATGTCACCATCCAGGTCTTGTGCCAGTGCCGGGACGAGCTGATCGAGCGCACCTTCGAGGCCTTGGAGGGCGCCCGCCGGGCAATTGTCCATATCTACAACTCCACCTCCACCGTGCAGCGGCGGGTGGTATTTGGCCTGGACCGCCCTGGCATCATCGATATCGCCGTGCAGGGGGCGGCGCTGGTGAAAAAGCTCGCCGCAGCGCGGCCGGAAACCGAGTGGGTGTTTCAGTACTCGCCGGAAAGTTTCACCGGTACCGAGCTGGATTTTGCGGTGGAAATCGTTGACGCGGTCAACGCCGTCTGGCAGCCGACGCCGGATAACAAGGTCATCATCAATCTGCCGGCAACGGTGGAGATGGCCACGCCTAATATCTACGCTGACCAGATCGAATGGTTCGGCCGGCATGTGCAGAATCGCGAGTCCATTGTGCTGTCGGTACACCCACATAATGACCGCGGCACCGGCGTGGCGGCGGCCGAGCTGGCGCAGATGGCCGGCGCCGACCGGGTGGAGGGGACGCTGTTCGGCAACGGTGAGCGCACCGGCAACGTCGATGTCGTTACCCTGGCGCTGAATCTCTACACCCAGGGCGTGGACCCGCAGCTCGATTTTTCCGACATCAATGCTGCCGTGCGCTGCGCCGAGTACTGCAATCAGCTGCCGGTGCACCCGCGGCATCCGTATGCCGGCGAGCTGGTATTCACCGCCTTCTCCGGCTCGCACCAGGATGCCATCAAGAAAGGCCTGGCGGCGCGCGCGGCGGGCGATGTCTGGGATGTGCCGTATCTGCCGATCGATCCGTACGACGTCGGCCGCAGCTATGAGGCGGTGATCCGGGTCAACAGCCAGTCCGGCAAGGGTGGCGTGGCGTATCTGCTCGAGCGCGACCAGGGCGTGGT
>DASULL010000169.1:0-2322 GCA_036278215.1 Gammaproteobacteria bacterium
TCGCGCGCCTGCGGCAGATCGCCATGCACCAGCCCGGCCGGCATATCCCGCACTTCCGGCAGCACGCTGCCGTACAGCGCAGATGCGCCCAGCCCGGCGCGGTTCAAAGCGCGCACTACCCGCTCACGGTCGACCGCTGTCGGCGCGAGCAGCGGATAGCGCAACAACTGCTGCCGGCTGCCGCAGACAGCGGCAAGATCGGTCAGGCCGACCCCGGCGCGAGCAGGACCGGAGCGCAGCCGCCGAATCGTGTCGCCCTGCTTCCGTTGCCGCTCCACCGCGGCGCCCAGCGCCTGCTGCCGTACCGGATCCATGGCGGCGATGCTGCTCAGCGGCTGATAACGGGTTTCCCCCAAGCCAAGCGGCAGCGCTTGCGGAATCCAGTAAAGCCACGGCCGGCGCAGGCAGTTGTAGGCGCTGATCTCAAGCTGGGTGCGCCGGCGGCTGCCGCTGACTCCGGCCGGCTTGGGCAGACAGGCAGCAAGCATCGGCTCACGGCACAAGACGGCGCCCCCGCCAAGCAGGCTGACGGGCTTGCCACGGCCGAAGCTCAAAATGACCAAGTCGGCCCGCTGGTCATCGATGCCGACAGGGGGGTAGGCCTGGGCACTGTCTTCGATCAGCAGCGCATCGGTCGCTTGAGTAAGCTTGGCGAGCGCACCCAGCCGTTCGGGAATGCCCAGAAAATTGACGGCAATGACTGCGGCGGTATTGCTGCCGACCGCCGCAGTCAGTTCGGCCAGAGCCAGCCAAGGCCGCCCCGGTTCCAGGTCGACCAGCACCGGCTGAGCGCCGGCGTACAGCACGGCACTGACCAGAGCCGGGCAGCCATAGCCAGGCAACACCACTTCCCGCCGGCCGGGGCGCACTGCCAGCGCCGCGGTTACCGCCGCAGCCAACGCGGCCGTGCCAGAAGCGTAGAAAACCGGCTGATACGGATACCAGCTCTGCCGCAAGCGTCGGTTAGCCCGCTCGTCATGAGCAAGAACGATGGGATCGCCGACCGGCGGTAACATGCTGATACTCATCGCTTCGACGGCTGCCAGGCGGTGATGCGCTTGCCACGCAGGAAAGCGATACAGGCATGAGCGATGGCGACGTTCACCTGGACGAAGAAGTAAGGGACTTTGACCAAGGCGTGCTGCCGCAGTCGGGTCGAAACAACTCCGCCTATGACCAGCAGATAAAAAGCCAACTGGCCGGCAAGTGCGAGGCCGTAAAACCAGTGATCGGTGGCAAGGCTGGCGGAGGCGATAAACAATGCCAGCAGAAACCAAGGGACCAGCCAGCGCATCAGCTTGTGGCTGAACACCTGGAAACCGAACAGCCCAAAGCGCAGCGGATTCAACACCCCGGGCTGGCGCATCAATCCAGTGATGCCGCGCAATACAGTACGCAGCTTGCGCTGATATTCGCGGCTTTCGTCTTTGATAGCCGGGTAATAGCCGAGCAACTCCGGGTCGGAAATGGCCACATAACCTTTGCGCACGCTGTTCAAAGCGGTGTTGAAATCGCTGGGAGCGAGCACATCCCAGTCCTCGCAAACTTCGCGGCGAGCTGCAAAGAAAGACCCGCTCAGACCAACTACGCCACCGACACCTGATTCCAGCCGACGCAACCACATCTCATAGCGGACATAGAGGCCTTCGCCGACGATATGGCCATCGGGAGCGACGAAGCGATCCTCGCTGGAGACGGCGCCAACGCGCGGGTCGGTAAAGTCGGCCGCCAGCCGGCGTAGCGCCTCCGGCGCCAGCATGGTGGCGACGTCCGAGAACACCAGAATCTCGCCGGCCGCTGCCTGCACCGCCAGCAGCTGTGCCCATTCCTTCCCCCGCCGCTCGGTTGCTCGCACCAAGCGCACGCCGCGACTGGCATAGCTCGCCACGATCTCGTCCGTGCCGTCGCACGAAGCATCGGAAGCAACCAGAATCTCCAGTTGCTCGGCCGGATAATCAAGGCCGAGACAATTCTCCAGCTTGTCGCGAATCCGATGCGCTTCGTTATGAGCAGCGATGATCATGCTCAGCCGCGGCAACACCACTGGCTCAGGAGGTAACGGCCGCTTGCGTGATACCAGCAGAAGCAACAGCGGATAAAAAAAATAGCTGTACAGAGCGCCAAACAGGCCGATCCAGAACAAGGCTTTCATGTCGCATCGAACCTTTTGCTTATTGTGTCCGTTGCCCATATCAGATGGGGACGGCGGGGCGTAATGCGAACCGTCAAGCCCGGGAGCAAGGTGCCGCCATCAGCTGGAGCGCATAAATCCTGCGACCTGTTCTACCTGGGCCAGTTTGCAAGCAAGAACACAGCACAGGG
>DASULL010000170.1:0-3585 GCA_036278215.1 Gammaproteobacteria bacterium
GGGCCGCGGTGCGCGCGGTGGAGCTGTGATAGGCGTTGGCGTAAGCCCATTCGCGCAGACTGGTTTGGATAAAGCGCTCGGCTTTGCCGTTGGTACGTGGCGTATATGGTCGGGTTCGTTTGTGCTTGATGCCGCACTCAGCGAGCAGATCACGGTAGGCGAAGCTTTTGTAGGCAGAGCCATTGTCGGTCATGATGCGCTCCACGGAGATGCCGACGCGCTTAAACCAGGCGAGCGCACGGCGGGTGAAGCCGATGGCGCTGTCTTTGCGTTCGTTCGGCAGGATTTCGCTGTAGGCCAGGCGTGAGGCGTCATCGATGGCGACGTGCAGGTATTCCCAGCCGGTGCCGCGCTTGTTGCTCTGGCCGGTGCGGTCACCGGTGATGCGATGGCCGACGCCGTCGATGCGGCCCAGCTTCTTGATATCGAGATGGATCAGCTCGCCGGGGTGGTCGCGCTGATAGCGGATGATGTCCGGCCTGGGCTCGAGCGCGGTGAGCTTGCCGAGGCCACAGCGGCGCAGGATGGCACCGACGGTGGAGCGCGGCAGGCCGAGTTGGCGGGCGATCTGTGGGCCGGTCATGCGCTGGCGGCGCAGCTGCTCGATGGCGGTCACCGTGTCAGCGCTGGTGCGGTGCGGGCAGCGGGCGGGCGCCGAGCTGCGGTCCTGCAGGGCGAACTCGCCGCCCGCCCGCTGCCGCGCCAGCCAGCGAAACGCGGTTCGTTCAGAGATGCCGGCCGCGGCTGCGGCGTCTGCTACCCGCCAGCCTTCGCTGCGGATGCGCTGGACCAGCAAGGCTCGACCTTGCGGCGTCAGGCGGGCATTCTTGTGGACGTTCATCCGGGGCTTCCTGGGTGTGCGGTTGACCGGTGTGGTAACCACAGCTTCACCCCTTTGCCCCGGATGAACAACCTTCATAGCTGTCGGGCGACACGGCAAACTGCCCCCCTGGCGACATGAAGAACTGACCCCCTTCAGCGAGTGAGGGAGGGTTTGATGTCAGAGCATGCGACGCTTCCGCTGCTGTTGGACGAGCAGCGGGGGGACGTGATGAAGGCGCCGGACGAGGTGTCGGCGATGCTGCGGCTGAAGGCGCTGGGATGGGGATCGAAGCGGATTGCCGCGGAACTCGGCTGCTCGCGGAACACGGTGCGGCATTGGCTGGCACGGGGCGATTGGCGGCCCTGTGCGTCACCATCCCGATCGAAGCAGCTCGACGGCTTATCGGATTGGCTGCGTGAGCACTTTCGTCGGCATGCCGGCAACGCGGACGTGGTGCGCCAGGAGCTAGCACGGGAGAAGAACATCCTGGTTAGCCTGCGCACGGTGGAGCGCGCGGTTGCGCCACTGCGGCGGGAGTTGATCGCGGCCGCCCGCGCGACGGTGCGCTTTGAGACGCAACCCGGGGAACAGCTGCAAATCGACTTCGGCGAGCGCCGGGTGGAAATCGGCGGGGGGTTGGTCAAGGTGTATCTGTTCGTGGCCACGCTCGGCTATTCCCGCCGCCTGCATGTCCGCGCCTACGGCCATGAGAAGCAGGATAGCTGGTTCGATGGCATGGAGAGCGCGTTCCGCGCCTTCGGGGGTGTGCCGCGCGAGGTTCTGCTCGACAACGCCAAGGCGCTGATCCTGCGCCATGATCCGGCCAGCCGGGAGGTTGTGCTGCATCCGCGGCTGCATGCCTTTGCCGGCCATTGGCGGTTTCGGATCCGCGCCTGTGCGCCGTATCGCGCCCGCACCAAGGGCAAGGACGAGCGTGGCGTGGGTTACGTCAAAGCGAATGCGATCGCGGGGCGCCGGTTCGCCAGCTGGCCTGAACTGGAGGCGCATCTCGATGCCTGGACGCGCGAGGTTGCCGACATCCGGGTCCACGGGACGACTGGCGAGACACCGATGGCGCGCTTTATTCGCGACGAAGCAGCGGCCCTGCGCCCGTTGGCCGGTACGCCGCCATTCATCACGGCCCGCGATCTGCTGCGGCGGGTGGGCGCCGATTGTGCCATCGAGGTGGATGGCAATGCCTACTCCGTGCCCTGGCGGCTGATTGGCGAGCGGGTGCGCGTGACCGTGGGTGGCGGTTCGGTTCGTGTGCTGCATGCCGGTCAGGAGGTGGCCGTGCATACCGAGTTGAAGGGACGCCATGGCCGGGCCACCAATGACAGCCACCTGGCGGGGGTCGCCGGCAGCCAGGGCAAACCTGTTCGCATTGCCACGGCGAGCGATCCCGGCATGGCGCAGACACCGCCGACACTGTTGCGGCCCCTGGCTGAATATGAGGCGGCAATTGGCGGGGGCTTCTGATGAGCGGGCACGATCACCTGGTCAGTATGCTGAACCGGCTGAAGCTGACAGCCTTGCATGACCAGCTCGACAGCCTGATCGATGAGGCTGGGCGCCGGGAGCTGACGATCCGCGACGCCCTGGCGCTGTTCTGCGAACGCGAGATCGCCCGGCGCGATCAGCGGCGGATCGACATGAGCTTCGGCCTGGCGCGCTTCCCGTTCGTGCGCGACCTGACCAGTTTCGACTTCGGCGCCCAGCCGTCAATCGACAAGGCGCAGGTGCGCGAGATTGCCAGCGGCCGGTTCATTGCCAATGGCGAGGCCGTGCTGCTGCTCGGGCCGCCGGGTGTCGGCAAGACGCATCTTGCCGTGGCGATCGGACGCGAAGCGATCGTGGCCGGCTACACGGTGCTGTTCACGCCGGCGACCACGCTGGTGGCGCAGCTGGCCAAGGCGCATGCGGACGGCCGGTTGGACGACCGCCTGATGCATTATGCCAAGCCGAAGCTGCTGATCATTGACGAACTCGGCTACCTGCCGTTCGAGCCGAATGCCGCGCATCTGTTCTTTCAGCTGGTGAGCCGCCGCTATGAGCGCGGCGCCATGCTGGTGACTTCCAATCGCGCGGTGGGCGAATGGGGGACGGTGTTCGGGGATCCTGTGGTGGCGACCGCGATCCTCGACCGTCTGCTGCACCACAGCCACGTGGTGACCATCCGCGGCGACAGCTATCGGCTGCGCGAGAAGCGCCGCAGCGGGCTGCTGCAGAAATCGACCGCGGCGCGGCAGACCGAGCCCGCATGATGGTTCATCCCGACCTGCCCGAGACTGGCGTCGTGCTCGCTGCCGTCAAGCACGCTGCGCGCCGGCTGCGCCGGTGGCCTGCGGCCATGCTTGACCGCAGCTGTGCGCGACACCGCGGCAGAACCAGGTCGGGACGGAGAAACGGTCCTATCGGCCGAACAGAGAAACATGCCCAAGGGGGTCAGTTCCTCATGTCGTCAAAGGGTCAATTCCTGATGTCGCTGGACACGGCATGGCGAAGAGCCTGCGTGATCTGGCTGCCAACCCGGAAAGCAAGGCTCTCGGCCACATGGAGTGGCTCGGCATTCTGCTCGAGCACGAGATGACACTGCGACAGCAGAAGCGTTTCGAGGCACGCTCCCGAACCGCCAAGCTGCGGCACCTCGCCTCAGTGGAGGACATCGACTACCGCGCACCGCGCGGCCTGGATCGTACGCTGTTCCTGAAGCTCGCCGGCTGTGACTGGATCCGCGAGCATCGCCACTGTCTTCTGACCGG
>DASULL010000171.1:0-9072 GCA_036278215.1 Gammaproteobacteria bacterium
CGGGCCGTAGTAACTGGTTTCATTGGACGAGCCCATAGCGAACTCATCCATATTGGTCTTGCCGAGCACGACCACACCGGCTGCCTGCATGTTCGCCACTACCGTCGCATCGTACGGCGGCACGAAGTTATCGAGCATGCGCGAGCCGCTGGAAGTCCGGATGCCAGCAGTGCAGAAATTATCTTTGTGGGCGATGGGGATCCCGGTCAGCGGCCCGGCTTCACCTTTAGCCCGGCGGGCGTCCGCCAAGCGGGCCTGCTCCAGCGCTTGCTCGGCCGTCACCGTGATAAAGGCGTTCAGCGCTGGATTATGGGCACTGATCCGGTCCAGCAGTGCCTGGGTAAGCTCCACCGCAGAAAGCTCGCCTGCAGCGAGAGCGGCGGACAGTTCAGCAATCGTCTTGTCGTGCATAGGGTTTCCCGAACAGGCAGGGAATCACTCGATGACGCGCGGCACCAGATAGAGGCCGTCCTCGGTTGCCGGAGCGATCGCTTGGAACGCCTCGCGCCGGTCGCCTTCGGTCACCGCATCGGGGCGCAGCCGCTGAACGGCATCCAGCGGATTCGTCATCGGTTTGACGCCGCTGGTGTCCACCGTGTTCATCTGCTCCACGAGGGAGAGGATGGCGGACAAGTTGCGGGCGTAATCAGGAATGAGAGATTGATCAATGGAGAGCCGCGCCAAATGCGCGATAGTCTCGACTTCATCGGGCCTCAAGGGCATGCCGTCGCTCCAGTGCGTGCAGCTCAAAACAAGCGACGAACCATAGCACAGTTGTCGGCTTGCCCAAAGCCTTGGCCATTGCTAGATTACAGCCTCTTTCGAATCAGGAATTCAATAATGTTCAAGGGCATCCGCGGGCTCTTCTCCAACGACCTATCCATAGATCTCGGTACTGCCAACACCCTTATCTATTCCCGCGGCCAGGGAATCGTCCTCAGCGAACCCTCCGTGGTCGCGATCCGCCAGGATCGCAACGGCGGCCCGAAGAGCATCGCCGCAGTCGGTGCGGAAGCGAAAGCCATGCTTGGCCGCACGCCCGGCAACATCAAGGCCATCCGGCCGCTGAAAGACGGCGTAATCGCCGATTTCACCGTCACCGAGAAAATGCTGCAGCACTTTATTAAAAAGGTGCACGAATCGCGCTTTCTCAAGCCCAGCCCCCGAGTTCTAATCTGCGTGCCCTGCGGCTCGACCCAAGTTGAGCGCCGCGCGATCAAGGAATCGGCTGCCGGCGCAGGCGCGCGCGAGGTTTACCTGATCGAGGAGCCGATGTCGGCTGCCATCGGCGCCAATATGCCGGTACACGAAGCGCGCGGCTCCATGGTCCTGGATATCGGCGGCGGCACCTCGGAGGTCGCAGTGCTGTCGCT
The DNA here is from genome assembly GCA_036278215.1 of Gammaproteobacteria bacterium. Classification (GTDB taxonomy): domain Bacteria; phylum Pseudomonadota; class Gammaproteobacteria; order Nitrococcales; family AK92; genus JAAYIK01. Next base: position 1,374 of record DASULL010000171.1, read on the forward strand.
CAACGGCATCGTCTATTCGGCATCCGTCCGCATCGGCGGCGACCGCTTTGACGATGCTATCGTCAACTACGTCCGCCGCAACTACGGCATCCTGATCGGCGAGGCCACCGCCGAGCGGATCAAGCACGAGATCGGCACTGCCTTCCCCGGCAACGAAGTTCACGAGGTCGAGGTCAAGGGTCGCAACCTAGCGCAGGGCGTGCCTCGCAGCTTCACCCTGAACAGCAACGAGATCCTCGAAGCGATGCAGGAACCGCTGTCGGGCATCGTTGGTGCGGTCAAGACTGCGCTGGAGCAAACGCCGCCCGAGCTGGGCGCCGACGTCGCCGAGCGCGGTATCGTGCTAACCGGCGGCAGCGCTCTGCTCAGAAATCTGGATCGACTGCTGATGGAAGAAACCGGCTTGCCGGTGGTGGTCGCAGACGATCCCCTGTCCTCCGTTGCCCGCGGCGGCGGCAGGGCGCTGGAGCTGATGGACGAAAAGGGCATTGATTTGTTCGTGGCGGATTAACCTGGCGTAACACCGTGAACTGACCGACCGCCGCGGACAGTCGCGCATTACATCCATAACGACTCCCGGGCAGCGCCATCAAACCGCTATTTCAGCAGGGACCATCGCTGGCGGCACGCGTCTTGTTATTGGCGGTGTTGTCGTTGGCACTGATGTTTCTCGATCACCGGCGCCAGTTAGCGCAGCCGGTGCGGGACGCCCTTGCCCTGAGCGCCTACCCTATTCAGGCGGTGGTCAACCTGCCGTTCGAGCTGAACGATCTGGTGGGGGAGAATCTCAGAAGCCGGCGCCAGCTGATCGAAGAGAACGCGCGCCTGCAGTCGCAGCAATTGCTGTACGAGGCGCGCCTGCTGCGGCTGGATGCGCTGGAGCGCGAAAACATCGCTCTGCGGGAACTCTTGCAGTCGTCGTATTCGGTTACCGAGTCGGTCCTGATTGCAGGCCTGATGCGGGTCGACCTCGATCCAGCAACACATCTCATTCAGATCAACAAGGGAACCCGGTCCGGCGTCTACGTCGGCCAACCAGTGCTAGATGCTGGCGGCGTGATGGGTCAGGTAGATGAAGTAGCTCCGCTATCGGCGATAGTGCGACTGATTACCGACCCAAGCCACGCCATCCCGGTACGGGTCAATCGTAACGGCATCAGAGCCATTGCTCATGGTACCGGCGATACCAGCCGACTGGAGCTGGTCAATGTTCCTAATAATGCCGACATCACTGCCGATGATCTGTTGGTAACCTCCGGCCTCGGCGGCCGCTTCCCCTCGGGATACCCAGTCGGACGGGTCATTAGCGTTGATCTTGAGCCGGGCCAGCCGTTCGCCCGCATCAGCGTGGCGCCGACCGCCGCTCTCGATCGCAGCCGCCAGGTGCTATTGGTCCGCTCCAGCGACAACCGGCCACCCGCAGAACAAACGGACAGCACGGAAGCCGCCGGTGAGAAGCAATGACTAGAGTGCAGCATCAAGGCGGTTGGGTGATCGTCGCCAGCTTCTTATTTGCTTATGTGCTGACTATCCTGCCGCTGCCGGAGGCGTTGGCTCAGGTGCGGCCGGACTGGGTGGCGCTGGTGCTGGTCTACTGGTGTTTCGCGGTGCCGGAGCGGGTCGGTGTCACCATCGGCTGGCTTACCGGGCTGATGCAGGATGCCGTCCAGAGCAGCCTGCTCGGCCAGCACGCCCTGGCCTATACCGTATTAGCTTACCTAACGTTGAAGCTGCATCAGCGCGTGCGGGTTTTCCCGCTTTGGCAGCAAGCGCTCAGCGTAATGCTGCTGCTCCTGCTCGCCCGGCTGCTAATCTTCTGGAGCAATAGCTTCGTCGGCCGCCCATTGCCGGCCATGGACTACTGGCTTGGCGCCCTGGCCGGCGCCGCTTTGTGGCCTGTCGTATTTTTCCTCATGCGGGAATTGCGGCGCAGCTTCAATGTTCGATAGACGATCACCGTGCGCAACCTGATCAAGGACCAGCAAGCAGAAAAACGGCTCCTGTTTCGGCGCGCACTGACCGCGGGGCTGGGAATGGCAGCGCTGCTACTGGTGCTGCTCGGCCGCCTGGGCCACCTGCAGGTGGTGGGCTATCAGCACTACACGATGCTGGCCCAGGACAACAGGGTCAAGCTGGTAGCGCTGCCGCCGCCCCGCGGCCTGATCTATGATCGCAACGGCGTCCTCCTGGCTGAAAACCGGCCATCGTTCCAACTGGTGCTGACGCCGGAAGAGGTCAAGGATATCAATGCCACGCTCAAGCAACTGAGCGCGATCATTGACCTCAGCGAATCCGACATAAACCGGTTCCGCGAGTTGCTGGGCCGGACCCGGCGGTTCGAGGAAATTCCACTGAAACTACGGCTGTCTGAGGCGGAAGTTGCACGGTTTGCAGTCAACCGACACCGTTTTCCAGGGGTCGAAGTGCAGGCGCAGGCGACGCGCTACTATCCCCTCGGAGCCGTTGCCTCGCATGCCATCGGCTACGTCGGCCGGATCAACGCCGAGGAGTTGCGGCGCCTGCACGAACAGGGCCGAGCGGCCAATTACAGTGGCTCAAGCCATATCGGCAAACTCGGTATCGAGCTCTATTACCAAGAACTGCTGCATGGCACCGTCGGCGTCGAGAAGGTGGAGACCAACGCGCTCGGGCGGGTCATCCGCACCTTGGAACGCACCCCTCCGATTCCCGGCAAGGACATCCATCTCAGCCTCGACATCCGCTTGCAGCAGGCGGCCGAGGCCGCGCTGGGCGACCACACCGGTTCTATCGTAGTCATTGCGCCAAAGACCGGTGAAGTGCTTGCTTTCGTCAGCCAGCCAACCTACGACCTCAATCTGTTCGTCAACGGCATCGATGTCGACACTTACAAGGCGCTGCAGGAAGATCCGCGCACGCCGCTGTTCAACCGCGCTCTGCGCGGCCAGTATCCGCCCGGCTCAACGATCAAGCCCTTGGTTGCGCTGGCCGCGCTGGAGCATGGCGTGGTCCGGACCAACGAACAGATTTTCTGCCCCGGCTACTACATGCTGCCTGGCATAGACCATCGCTATCGCGACTGGAAGCGCTCGGGCCATGGGAGCGTGAATCTGATCGAGGCCGTGGCCCAATCCTGCGATGTCTACTTCTACGACATCGCCTATAAGCTCGGCATCGACAACCTCAGCAGCTTCATGCAGGAGTTCGGCCTGGGGCATCGCACCAGTATTGATCTACCCGGCGAGCTGCCTGGTCTGATGCCATCCCGCGCCTGGAAGCGGGCCAACAGAAATCAACCCTGGTTTCACGGCGAAACGCTGATTACCGGTATTGGCCAAGGATTCATGCTGGCCACCCCGCTGCAACTCGCCGAAGCGACGGCCACCCTTGCCAATCGAGGGGTGCGCATCAGACCGCACCTGCGCCGCGCCATCACCGATGCGGATAGCGAGCAGGCGGTTCCTATCGTCGAACCACCACGCCCACCGATCCGCATCCGCAACGAGCGTTACTGGGACGATGTCATTGAATCCATGCGGCAGGTCGTCCATGGCCGGACTGGTACGGCACGCGGCGTCGGCCATAAGCTGAGTTATCAGATGGCCGGCAAAAGCGGCACGGCCCAGGTATTCACTATTGCTCAAGACGCCCGGTACGACGCCAGCAAGCTGGCGCGCGAGCTGCACGATCATGGCTTATTTCTCGCATTCGCTCCGGTAAAGGATCCGGAAGTTGCGTTGGCGGTAGTCATCGAACACGGCAGCAGTGGCAGCGGCGTCGCCGCCCCCATCGCCAGCGAAGTGCTGGACGCATATATGGAGTTCAAGCGCATTGATGCTGAGCGACAGTCAAAGGCTGAGTAGCGGCCTGCAACGGCAATCCTGGCTGCAGCGGGTGCTGCACCTCGACAGCGTGCTTCTGGCCGGCTTGCTGGTGATCGCCGGCATTGGCCTTGCCATCCTCTACAGCGCCTCCGGCCAGGAGATGCAGGAGGTGAAAAAGCAGGCGCTCCGACTGACCATTGCCTTCGGCGTCATGTTGGCTGCCGCCCAGATCTCGCCGACGCAACTACGCCGCTGGAGCCCGTGGCTCTATGGCGCCACCGTACTGATGCTTGCCCTGGTAATTCTGCTTGGCGACGTCGGCAAAGGCGCGCAGCGCTGGTTGGACCTGGGCGTGATCCGGTTCCAGCCGTCCGAGATCATGAAGCTCGCCCTGCCAATGATGGTGGCTTGGTTCCTGGGGAACTCTATCCTGCCGCCACGCTGGCCGCAGGTGCTGGCCGTGCTTGCCATGATTGCCGTACCGACAGCGCTGATCTTCGCCCAGCCCGATCTCGGCACCGCCATACTGGTGGCCACCGCCGGCTTGGCTGCGCTGTACCTGGCCGGGCTGCGCTGGCGATTGATCATCGGCACGCTGATCGCGATCGTGCCACTGGCGCTGCTGATGTGGAAGTTCGGTATGCACCACTACCAGAAGCAGCGGGTTCTGACCTTTCTCGATCCTGCTCGCGACCCGCTCGGCGCCGGCTACCACACCATCCAGTCGACCATTGCCCTCGGCTCGGGCGGACTGTTCGGCAAGGGCTGGCTGCATGGCACTCAGTCACACCTGGAGTTTCTGCCGGAGCGGCACACCGACTTCATCTTTGCCGTATTCGGCGAAGAATTCGGTCTAGTCGGCGCTCTGGTGTTAGTTATTCTGTATTTCTTCGTGATCCTGCGCGGCCTCTACATCGCCGTCAACGCACAGGATACTTACAGCCGCCTGCTCGCCGGCAGCATTAGCCTGACGTTTTTCGTCTATGTCTTCGTCAATATGGGCATGGTTGCAGGCCTGCTGCCAGTAGTCGGCGTACCGTTACCGTTGGTAAGCTACGGCGGCACCTCTATGGTGACCCTGCTGGCCAGCTTCGGTATGCTGATGTCGATACAGACGCACCGCAAGATTTGGTCTACCTGACGGTTACCGATGCAACTATTATCTTTCATCCGTACTCGTCAGTCCGCCTGCCCGAGGTATTCCATGCGATCACTGCTACTTACCGGCGTTGCCGCCGGTCTGTTCGGTTGTGCCACCTTTACTGTCGCCGAAGCGCGCTTCGGGCAGGAGGGCGAACTGGAAAGCTTCGTGCAGGATATGGCGAACCGCCACGACTTCGACACTACTGAACTGCGCCAACTGCTGGACCAAGCCGAACCGCGGCAGGACATCATCGACGCGATGAAAAACCCGGCCGAGCGGTTGCCCTGGCATCGCTACCGGCCGATCTTCCTGAAGCCGGACCGGATCGCTCAGGGCGTGGCGTTCTGGAACGACAACTCCGAGCTCTTGGAGAAGATCAGCACCGAATACGGGGTACCACCGGAGATCCTGGTCGCCATCGTCGGCGTCGAGACTTACTACGGCCGTCACAAGGGCCGGCATCGGGTGCTGGATGCGCTGGCGACCCTCGGCTTCAACTACCCGCCACGGGCACAGTTCTTCCGTCGTGAGCTGGAGCAGTATTTGCTGCTGGCGCGGGAAGAACGCCTCGATCCGCTGCAACTGACCGGCTCTTACGCCGGCGCGATGGGCATGCCGCAATTCATCCCGAGCAGCTACCGCTCCTACGCCGTCGATGGCGATGGCGACGGCCGCAGAGACCTGTTCAGCAACACCGCCGACATCATGGCGAGCGTCGCCAACTATTTCCGCCGCCACAACTGGGAAACGGGTGGACTAATTGCCGCCCCGGCCCAGGTCAGCGGCAAGGGCTGGCTAGCGCTTAACGATCAGGATCTGAAACCGGTTCGCACCTTCGCCCAGCTGACTGCCGCTGGCGTCAGCACGACAACTGCTGCCGCTGCTGACGCCCCCGCCCGTCTGCTGGTGCTCGAAGCCGCGGATGGTGACGAACACTGGGCGACCTTCCATAATTTCTACGTTATCACCCGTTATAACCGCAGTCCTCTGTACGCAATGGCGGTGTTTCAACTGGCACAACAAATTAAAAATCAACGCACAGTTCGATGAGAATCTGGTTTCTATGCCTTCTGGCGGCAGCCGGATTGACCGCCTGCGCGCACCGGCCGGCAGCCCCGCCGATCGGCAGCGGTGACAGTGCGCCGCTACGGCCGCTAGACGTCAGCCGGGTACCGGACGCCGTCCCCCGCCACGAACCTCGCAGCCGCTACGGCAACCCTCCGCACTACGAGGTCTTCGGCCAGCGCTACCACGTACTCAATACCGCCGACGGCTTCGTGGAGCGCGGTATCGCTTCCTGGTACGGCAACAAGTTCCATGGCCGTCGCACCTCCAGCGGCGAACCGTATGACATGTACGTCATGACGGCCGCACACAAGCACTTGCCGCTGCCCTCCTATGTCGAAGTCACCAACCTCAACAACGGTCGCAAGGTCGTGGTCCGCGTCAACGACCGCGGGCCGTTCATGAAAAACCGCGTGATCGACCTCTCTTATGCCGCTGCCCATCGCCTGGACATGCTCGGCACCGGTACCGCTCCGGTGGAAATCCGCGCGCTGATTCCCGGGAAAACGCCCCAGGTCGTGACGACTTCCACGGACAGCGCTGCAAAGATCGCGTATTACATACAAGCCGGTGCTTTTTCCGACCGCACCAATGCCGATCGACTGCTCGGACGCCTCGATTCATACCGTCTTGGCGTACCATCCCGGCTCGACACTGTGGAACGTGGCGGCCGCTTGCTACACCGCGTCCGACTCGGTCCCGTACCGACCATCAGCGAAGTCGATCGGTTGAGCGCGACCCTGGCAAAGCTCGGCCTTCAGGACGCTCAAGTCGTAATCAACGACTGATCGGCCGATACCATTCACCGCATCCGTGCGAATCTGGAAAGTCATAATACCGACCATGAAGATACGCAGTTTTACTCGCCGACTCGTCCTGCTGACGAGCCTTGCGTTGCCGCTGGCAGCGCCCGCCCAACTGCCCACTCCGAGCGCCTCCCCGCAACCCATGCCGGTGCCGGCAGCACCGGAACTGGCGGCCCCCAGCTACATCCTGCTCGACTTCAACAGCAATGCCGAGCTCGCCGCCAAGAATCCGGACGAGCGCCGCGAGCCGGCCAGCCTGACCAAGATGATGACCGAGTACATCGTCTTTCGTGAGCTCGAAGCCGGCAACCTCAAGCTCGACGATTTAGTGACCATCAGCGAAAAGGCTTGGCGTGCCGAAGGCTCGCGTACTTTTGTCGAAGTCGGCGGCAAGATTCCGGTCGAGGTATTGATCAAGGGGCTGATCATCCAATCCGGCAACGACGCCAGTATCGCCCTCGCCGAGCACATCGCCGGCAGCGAGCAGACCTTCGCTCAACTGATGAACCAATATGCCGCTCACCTCGGCATGACCGCCACCCATTTCGTCAACGCAACCGGGCTGCCGCATAAAGAGCATTATTCTACCGCCCGCGACATGGCAAAACTCGCCAGCGCCCTGATCCGCGACTTCCCGGAATACTACAAGTGGCACAGCGAGAAGCAGTTCACCTGGAACGGCATCACCCAACACAACCGTAACCGGATGCTCTGGCGCGACAACACCGTCGATGGTCTCAAGACCGGCCATACCAACGCTGCCGGCTATTGCCTCGCCAGCTCGGCGCTGCGCGACGGCATGCGCTTGGTCAGCGTGGTGCTCGGTTCGAAAACCGAACAAGCCCGCGCCGACCATACTCAGGCACTGCTTAACTACGGCT
>DASULL010000172.1:0-6822 GCA_036278215.1 Gammaproteobacteria bacterium
GCGGCGCCGTAGACGTTGGTCAGCAGCATGTTCCGCCAGGACGCAGGATCTGCGCCGCTGAACCCGCCCGGGCTGCCGCCGAGTCCGGCGTTGGCGAAGACCACGTCGAGGCGGCCAAAGACCGCCAGCGCCTGCGCGACCATCTGCCTTTGCTGCGCTTCCTCGGCGACATCGCGGGCAACGGCGAGCGCTTTCTCGGTTCCGCCAAGCTCGTCGGCCAGTTGCTGCAGTTTCTCGGCGGAGCGCGCGGCCAGCACGACCCGATAGCCGCCGGCCGCAGCCTGGCGCGCCGTCTCCGCGCCGATACCGCTGGATGCGCCGGTGATCAAGAAAACCGGATCGCTCATCTCGCTGCCTCCTAGCCGCCGCTTAGCCCGGAGGGCTGAATGTGCGCGCAAGGGCATCGATTCAAGCCGATGCGGTGAGCCCACGTGCTTGCTTATTGCTGGCTGTTAAGCATTCTTTGAGCTGAATCCCACATGGTGGCAAGGACAGGGAGAGCGGCAATGGCAAAGCAAGTGGCGTTTCTCGGCCTGGGGGCGATGGGCCGCCCCATGGCGAGCAACCTGGCTCGGGCGGGTTTCGTCACCCGCGCCTGGAATCGGACGGCAAAGCCTTTTGCCGAAGTGGCGGCGGCGGGCGTGCTGATCGAACCGGAACTGCCGGCAGCAGTCCGTGGTGCCGAGGTGGTCTGCGTCTGCGTACTCGACGATGCCGCCGCGGCTGCTGTACTGGCAGCGGCCTTGCCGCATCTTGCCCCTGGAACAGTGGTGCTTGACCACAGCACGCTGGGGGTGGGTACGGCGCAGCGGTTGGCGCAACAGGCTGCCGCCAGCGGTGTCGACTACCTGGACGCTCCGGTCAGTGGCGGCACCGGCGGCGCCGAGGCCGGCACCCTGACGATCATGGTCGGCGGCCGCCGGGCCGCTTTCGATCAGGTCCAGGACGTGCTGCCGGCGCTAGGGCGTTTGCTCCGCTACATGGGCCCTTCGGGTTGCGGCCAAGGCGCCAAGCTGGTCAATCAACTGCTGACCGCGGTGCATTCGGCCGCTGCGGTGGAAGCGCTGCACTTGGGCGCCCGGCTCGGGCTGGATCTGGCCGAGCTGCAGACGGTGCTGGCGGCCTCCTTCGGTGCCAGCCGGATGCTCGACCGGACGGTCCCGGTGCTGCAGCAGCAGGCGTTTGCCTCAGCGTTCACCGTCGATGTCCTCAGTAAAGATCTCGGCCTGATCCAGACGCTGGGGCAGGAGACGGGGACGGCGCTGCCGCTTGGCGAGGCCGCCTTGCGGCTGTATCGGGCCGGGCAGCAGGCTGGTTTGGGTGGCCAGGATGCGGCGGCGCTGGTGCGCCTGCTGGCGGCGCAGTCCAGCGGTATTCCGGCCGGCGAAGAGGAGTGAGGCCGATGCCCCGCTTTCTTGCCAATCTGAGCATGCTGTTCACCGAGCTGCCTGTGCTGGAGCGTTTCGCTGCGGCTCGGCAAGCCGGTTTTCGCACGGTCGAGCTGCAGTTTCCGTATGAGCACGCCATCGCCGATATTCGCCACGCGCTGGTGGATGCCGGCGTCTCGCTCTATCTGATCAACCTCCCGGCCGGCGACTGGGCCGGCGGCGACCGCGGGATTGCCGCCGATCCGGCCCGGCTGCAGGAGTTTCGCGCCGGGGTGGCGCAGGCTCTTGCCTATGCCGGCGAGCTTGGCGTCCGGCGCCTGAACTGCCTGGCCGGGCGGCGCACCGCCGCCGGCGCCGAGGCGCAATGGCAGACGCTGGTCGCCAATGTTCGCCATGCCGCTGCCCAGCTGCGGGCCCTGGACGCTACCTTGCTGGTCGAGCCGATCAACCGGCGCGACATTCCGGACTTCTTCCTTGGCACCAGCGGAGAGGCGTTGCACCTGCTGGATGAAGCCGCCCAGCCGAATCTCGCTCTGCAGTACGACGTCTATCACATGCAGCGGAGCGAGGGGGAGCTTACCGAAACCATCCGCGCCAACCTGCAACGCATCGGCCACATTCAGATTGCCGACGTGCCCGGCCGTCACCAGCCCGGCACCGGCGAGATCAACGTCCGCTATCTGTTGAACGAGCTGGACCGGATCGGCTACGACGGTTACGTCTCGCTGGAATACATTCCCGTTCCCGATACCCGCCGCTCCTTGGCTTGGCTGGAAGAGCACGGTTTTGCGCTGCACCCGGATGGCTGAGCAACCATTCTGATTGAGGCCGCTGGCGGCCAACCAGGAGAAGGAAGTGCCGGTAGGGGCGGCGGCGATGAGGGCACAAGGCGCTCGGCAGCGATCCAGCGCCGTCCTCCCTGCTTGTTGATCTACATCAACTCCAGTTTTCTGCCCGGGATTAGGATTTTGTGCAGTGCGGCATTCGCCGCCGTCATTGCAGAACTGGAGACAACGCTATGAAGAACACTGCTTCCCGGGTATTGGCAGCAGCGGTCGTGGCCGGCACTGTGCTGGTCAGCCATTCCGCTCTCGCGGCAGCTGGCGACTGGATACTTCGCGGCGGCGCTACCTTGGTGGCACCGAACGACGACAGCGGTACGGTCGTTGTGGGTGGGCTGGGCGATACCGGTAGCAAGGTCTCCGTCGGCAACGACGTCAAGCCTAGCTTCACCGTCACCTACATGGTGACCGACGCCATCGGCGTCGAACTGCTCGGCGCTTTCCCGTTCGAGCATGAAGTCGATGCCAGCGGCGGCGCCCTGGCCGGGCTCGGCCATATCGCCGACGTGCAGCACTTGCCGCCGACCCTGAGCCTGCAATACCACTTCCAGGCCGGCGCGTTCCGTCCTTACGTCGGCGCGGGCCTCAACTACACCTTCTTCTTCGAGGAAGAGGCCAGCAGCAGCCTCAAGGCGGCCGGCTTCAACAAAGCCTCGCTGAAAGAGTCTTTCGGCTACTCGCTGCAGCTGGGCGCGGACTATGAGCTGGGCAATAACTGGCTGGTGAACGCCGATCTGCGCTACATCGATATCGAGACCGAGGCGCGGCTGTCCGGCCCGGGTGGCGCTACCGGCAAGGTCGACAACATCGAGCTCAACCCGATCGTGTTCACCTTGGCGGTCGGCAAGCGCTTCTAGGGGGGGATTTGGGCAAGGCTGGTTGGTGCGTGGTGGGTGTTCTGGCGCTGCCGGCGAGCCGGTGCGTCGAGCGCGAAAACAGATCATCCGTTGCAAGCCGACTAGCCTTGCCCTGCCTCTGACTCGTCTATGTTGACCGAACGCCCACCCGGCCTGCACGATCTCATTGGTCTTGCCACCATCGCTGCGGTGGTCGATGACTTCTACGACCGCATCCAGCGCCATTCAACCTTGGCAGAACCATTTCAACGCATTGCCGACTGGCCCGAGCACAAGGCGCGGCTGACCCATTTCTGGTGGTGCAGCCTGGGCGGCAAGCGCTACCGCGAGGATCGCTATCTGGTTGGTCCGCTGCACGCGGCGCTGGGCGTAACCAGGGCGCAGGTGAACGATTGGCTGGCGCTGTTCCGCCAGACCCTGAGCGATCATTTGCCGGCTGAGCTGGCCGCCGCTTGGTTTCGGCGGGCGGCGCTGATGGGCCGTTCGCTTGGTAGGTCTAACGGCTTTTCCGCCGCCGACGGCTTGCCGGGTTAGGGCATATCGATGGCAGCTTGGTTCTTCCACGCTTGTAACGCCTGATTCAGCGCCCATCTGCCCGGGCAGCTGGTGGTGCGTTCTGCAAGTGTCTGAGGCGCACCACCCTCTGTGGCTCGATGACGGAGGTGAATTATGCAGCAGACCAGCACAGGCGGACGTTCTCCTAACGAAATCGCCCAGGTTCTCAAAGGGCTGAACTTCCCGGCGCAGAAGGACGAAGTGGTCCATCAGGCGGAGGCCAACCAGGCCGATGGCGGCATTCTGGATATGCTCAGGCACTTGCCGCCGGGGGCATACAACAGCCTCGCTGAAGTGATGGAGCGGATAGGGCTGCCCAGCGGGGCCGCCGACATGCTCAAGGGGTTCGGTTCGCGACACTGATTTCCTGGGCACGGTTGCGGCGGCTCCCGCCGATCGGCGTGCCTCGGTGCAACAGCGTTTACAGCAAAGGCGCCACTAGAGCGCGCAGAGGATTTCCGCGGCCCGCTCCAGCGTGCGGTCGTCCTTGGCGAAGCAGAAGCGCAGCAGGCGGGTCGGCGGCGGCTCGGCGTAGAACACCGAGATCGGGATGGAAGCGACCCTGTGTTCCTTGGTAAGCCGGGTAGCCAGGTCGACATCGTTCTCGTCGCTGATCTCGCTGTAGTCGAGCAGCTGAAAGTAGGTGCCGGCGGCGGGCGTAAAGCGGAAACGGGAGCCTTGCAGCAGGCGGCAGAAATGATCGCGTTTCGCCTGGTAGAAGTCGCTCAGGCCAAGTGCATGCTCCGGCGCTGCCGCCATGTAGTCGGCCAGGGCGAATTGGATCGGCGTGTTCGAGGAGAAGGTGACGTACTGGTGGATGCGCCGCAGCTCCAGCGTGAGCGCAGGCGGCGCGATGCAGTAGCCCAGCTTCCAGCCGGTGGTGTGGTAGGTCTTGCCGAACGAGGAAACCACCAGGCTGCGGGCGTAGAGGTCGGGATAGCGCAGCAGGCTTTCGTGGCGGCGGCCGTCGAAGACGATGTGCTCGTAGACCTCGTCGGCGAGCAGGTAAAGGTCGTGGTTCCGCACCAGTTCCCGCAGCGTTTCGATATCGCTGGCATCCCAGATGCTGCCGCTGGGATTGTGCGGGGTATTGAGGACGAGCAGGCGGGTGCGGTCGTTGATGCTGTCGCGCAGCCGCTGCCAGTCCGGCTTGAAAGAAGGGGCCAGTAGCGGCAGCCGGCGGCTGATGCCGCCGCAGAGATCGACTGCCGGTTGATAGGAGTCGTACGCCGGATCGAACAGGATGACTTCGTCGCCCGGCCGCACCAGCGCGGTAATGGCGCAGAACAGCGCTTCGGTCGCGCCGGAGGTAACGGTCACCTCGGTTTCCGGATCGACCGGGCAGCCATAAAGATCCGCCGCCTTGCGGGCAATCTGCTCGCGCAGCGCCGGCACCCCCGCCATATGCGCGTACTGGTTGTGGCCGTTGTGCAGGTAATGGCTGACCCGCTCCAGCAAAGGGGGCGGACCGTCGAAGTCCGGGAAGCCCTGCGACAGGTTGATGGCTCCATGCTCGGCGGCGAGCCGCGACATCACCGTAAAAATAGTCGTGCCGACGTTGGGCAGTTTGCTGGCGACAGTCAAAATCGAATCCCCTGCTGGGCGGGCGAAGGCGCTTATTCTGACAGGGCAACACCTGCTTCAGGAAGCGCTTGCGTGGCTGCGGTGCCCGCCATGGCCGTTGCAGCAGTTCTGCCTCAGGAATCGGCTGCTGCTTCGGCTGGCCGGCCGCGAACGGAATGGCGCAGCAGCGCCGCTTGGATCGCCGACCAGCGGTGCGGGAAGGCGGCTCGCAGCCCACGGCCCAGGAGGGCCAAGCTGCTCAGCGGCAGCCAGACCCACAGCAGCTCGCTTTTTATCACCCTCGACCCTTCCGCCGAGAAGAGGCGCTCCAGGCTGATCGGCACGGTCTGAATCGGGCGGAAATCGAAGGAGATGCGGGCGCTGTCGAGCGGCCAGAGCAGCGCGACGCCGCCGCCGCGGTCGGTGCAGGCGTCGAGGAAGCCATGAGACAGCATGCAGAGCGCCAGAAAGGCAAACACCCTGAGCCGGTCGGCGCCGAGCTTGGGTGCCAGTGGCAGTGCGAGGAGCGCGCAGAGCAGGGCGAAGGCGAAGGAGTGGGTTAAGCCGCGGTGGCTGAAAGGCGAGTACCAGGGAATATCGAGCAGGAAGGCAACGCCATCGACGTCCGGCAGCAGGGCAAAGCCGATCCCGGCCGCCAGCAGGGGGCGGGGGATGAGATCCCTGCCGGCAATCGCGGCGACGGCCAGTGGTACGGCTGGATGAGTTAACAGCGACGGCATTATTGTCTTTCGATCCGCTTGGCGCTTCCTCGTCCGGCATAACTATGGGCTGTTGCCGCCATTGGCCAGATAGGAGCTGCCCTTACTGCAGGTTAATCGCCGGGCCGGCCGCTGGTTAGCGGAATTCGAACAGCTCGTGCTGGAGGTTGGCGTCCGGTATCCCGTGCTGGCGCATCTGTCGCCGGACCTGCTGTAGCAGGCCCTTGGGACCGCAGAAGCTGATCCCGACGGCAGCCGGGCCGGCTTGGCGCGCGATTGCGGCAAAGCGTTCGGTGAACGCAGGGCTGGACGGGCCGTCGGTGACTGGGACGAGCTCGGCGCCGCGTTGGCGCGCCATATCCTTCATGATCGTCACGTTCGGAAATTCCCGCCCTGGGGTATAGAAGTAGAACAGCGTGACCCGGTCGAAGCCGCCGGCTGACTCGTCCTGCAGCCAGGAGATGAACGGCGAAATGCCGACGCCGCCGCCGATCCAGATTTCCCGCTGTGCCTGTGTTGGCCGCCGGAAGCGGCCGTACGGCGCGTAGATGTCGGCACGCATGCCGATCGCTGTTTTGGTCGTCAGTTTGCTGGTGTAGTCGCCGAGCGCGCGGACCACGAAATCGACCCGCCCGTCCGGGCTGGTGCCGCTGGCGATAGTGAACGGATGCGGTTCCCACAGGCCCTCCTGCTTCATTCGCAGGAAGCCGAATTGCCCCGGCTGGAACTGGATAGCCCGCTTCACCGGTATGAGCTGCAGATGTATCGCGTTGTCGCCGGGGTGGAGGTCGACCACGCGGTATTCGGCGTGATGCGCCAGAAACGGGTACAGCAGCAGCTTGTAGGCGGCGGAGGCTACTCCCAGCAGCGAGGCGGCCGCCAGCCAGATGCCGGCCGG
>DASULL010000173.1:0-5304 GCA_036278215.1 Gammaproteobacteria bacterium
GCTACCACCAATACCGCGAGGGCACGCACCGGGTCGCCCGACCACCACCATGCCAGCCCGGCAATCGCCAGGGTCAACGGCACGAACAGCAGGGCGTAACGATCCGCCAGCCGGGTAAAGGGCGCCTTCGCCTCCTGCGCCTGTTCCACCAGACGGACGACCCCGGCATAGGTGCTGCCGGCGGCATCAGCCAGCGCCCGCAACTCCAGCGGCTCGCCGGCATTGACTACGCCGCTGGCGAGCCGCTCGCCACGGTAGCGCGTTACCGGCATGGCCTCGCCGGTCAAAGCCGACTCGTCCAGCAGCGCGGTCTCCGACAGCAGCAGGCCGTCCACCGGCAAAACCTCGCCCGGCCTGACCAGCAACCGGTCCTCCGGCACGACCTCCTCGACGGCGATCTCGACCAGCTCGCCATTGTGGTAGCGATGGGTAACCTGCGGCGTGCGCCCGAGCAACGCCGACAGTTCGCGGCGGGCCCGACCGGCGGCGTATTCTTCCAGGGCCCGGCCGCTGGCCAGCATTAACGCGATCACCGCGCCAGCAAGATACTCATGCAGCAGCAGCGAACCGCCGATCGCCAGCAGAGCCAGCAGATCGATACCGGCCTCGCCCTTGGCAAGCTCGCGCACCGTCTCGATGATCAATACCGCCAGCATCAAGATCGCGGCGGCCATCCACGCCCCATCTCGCAGCGCCGGCGCAGCGAGCAGCCATGCCGCACCACCCACGATCAAGGCGGCCATGGTTAGGGTAAACAGGACGAGGTGGCGATAGCGGTGAGCGAAAACCATCTAACACTCCAGACGCTGCCTCCAGGCATACCTCAAGGTAGCCTATGCGTTAGCAAGTGTCGTTGATAGGTAACAAAGCTAAAACCGCCGCCAGCGGCGGCACGAGCGTATACTGTCGATGCCAACACCGCGACTGTCCACTCCAGCCTGGAAGAGCCGATGCTGACTGCCTTTACCCTCACCAACGGGATTCTGGAACAGGTCAATTACGATGAGCCCGCGGAGCTCCAGCAGGCCATTTGGGTCGACCTTACCAATCCCGACGACTACGAGCGCCAGCGCATCCAAGCGATGTACCAGCAGCAGTTGCCGGCCGTTGAGGAGATGGACGAGATCGAAGCCAGTGCCCGCTCGTACGAAGACGAGAACGGCCTGCATATCCATTCGCTGTTTCTGCAGGAAGTCGACGGTCGGACCATCAACGTCACCGCCGCCTTCACCCTCAGCGACAACCGCCTGTTCACCCTGCACGAACACAGCTTGGCCGTATTCCGGCTGGTGCGCTTGCGGGCGCGGCGCGAATCGGGCCTGGTGTCCGATGCCATCTCGCTGCTGCTGGCGCTGTTCGAAACCAAGGTGGAAAACCTGGCCGATCGGCTGGAGCGAGTCCACACCAAGCTGGAAACGGTCAGCGAGATGGTACTGGCCGACAAGGATGTGGACCTGGAAGAGGCCATCGACGAGCTTACCCGGCAGGAAGACATCAACGGTAAGATCCGGCTGTGCCTGATGGACACCCAGCGGGCGCTGACCTTTTTGCTGCGCCGCGGTCCGTTCGACACCGAGCAGCGTGACTGGGTGCGCGAGATCCTGCGCGACGTCGACTCGCTGCTGCCGCACAACACCTTTCTGTTCGAGAAGGTCAACTTCCTGATGAACGCCGCCATGGGCTTCATCAATATCGAACAAAGCCAGACCATCAAGATCTTCTCGATCGCCGCCGTGGTATTCCTGCCGCCGACCGTGATCGCCAGCATCTACGGCATGAACTTCCACTTCATGCCCGAGCTGGACTGGCTGCTCGGCTACCCCATGGCGCTGATCCTGATGGCCATGTCGGGCGTCGCGCCTTATCTCTACTTCAAGCGCAAGGGCTGGTTGTAGCGGGCCCTCGATGAGCGCCTGGAGCTTCATCAGCATCGGCATCGGCGCCGCCTTCGGCGCCTGGCTGCGCTGGCTGCTCGGGCTCTGGCTGAATCCGCTGCTGCCGGCGCTGCCGCTCGGCACCCTCGCCGCCAATCTGATTGGCGGCTACTTCATGGGCATTGCCATGGCGTGGCTGCTGCCGCACCCGGCGCTTCCCGCCGAACTGCGGCTAGCGCTGATTACCGGCTTTCTCGGGGCTCTCACCACCTTTTCCGCCTTCTCTGCCGAAGCGATCACCTTGATCGGGCGAGGCGCCTGGCTATGGCTGGCCGCTCATGTTGGCGCCCATCTGGCCGGCACGCTCGGGATGACCGCCCTGGGCATCGCCAGCGTCCAGCACCTGCAGGGACAATAGCCGCCTGAGAGGCTAGAGTGTTAAGGGAGATCATCGCCTATCCCGGAAAATCCGACAGATAGATGCCCTGAAAGGGCCTGCTACGCGGGAGAACGCATGCACCGGCAAAGCTATCGCTTCAGCGCAGACGACGGCGCCTCACTGCAGCTTTACTGCTGGCAGCCGGCCGGACCGCCGCGGGCCACCATCCAGCTGATTCACGGCATTTCCGAGCACGCCGCCCGTTATGACAACGTGGCCAGCGCCCTGGCCGAAGCAGGTTATGCCGTCTACGCCCACGATCAGCGCGGCCACGGCCAGACCGCCTCCTCGGCCGACGCCTTGGGCTATGTCGCCCCTACCGGCGGCTGGCGGCGCCTGCTCAACGACGTGATGGCGGTGTACTGTCACATCTCCGAGCAGCAACCCAATGCGCAGCGCATTCTGATTGGCCACAGCATGGGCTCGCTGCTGGCACAGCAGTTCGCCATCGAGCACGGCGCCTTGCTGGACGGGCTGGTGCTGAGCGCCACCACCTATCGCACCGATCCCATGCCGGCGTTCGGCAAGTGGCTGGCCGGGCAGATGATTCGCTGGCGCGGCGCGCCGTATCGCAGCACTTTTCTGGATTTCCTCACGGTCGGCGCCCTACGGCTGACCATCCGCAACCGCCGTACGATTTTCGATTGGCTGAGCCGCGATCCGGCGGCCATCGATGCCTACATCGCCGACCCCCTCTGCGGCGGCGTGCCTTCGGTCGCTTTGTGGCGGGACGTTTACGACGGCGTCCGCTTCGTCGCCCGACGCGAGCAACAGGCCAGAATTCCGCGCGCCCTGCCGATCCTGCTGCTGGCCGGCAGCGCCGATCCGCTCAGCGCCGGCGGCCGCGGTGTCAGCCGGCTGGCGGAGCGCTACCGCTCGTTGGGCATCGCCGACGTCGCCTGCCGGATCTACCCCGGCGCCCGGCACGAAGTCTTCAACGAGATCAATCGCACCGAGGTCTACAGCGACCTGCTCGATTGGCTCGATCTGCGGCTGAACCCCGCCTCTGTCCTCGCTCCGGAGCAGATCGGAATTTATTGAGCACTGGCCATCGCCGCTGGCGTGATGGCGCTGTATCCTATTGACACTTAAGCGCCATGTTCGACAAACCGGTGGCGCCCACCGTTGCCATAGGAGAGCAGCTGTGTCTCAAGCGAAGAGCCAGCAGAAAGGGAACAAGGACCGGGTTGCAGTCGTCGGCGGCTTGCGTACGCCGTTTGCCCGGCAGTTGACAGCTTACAAAGACACCAACGCGATCGAACTCGGCGCGATGGTGGTGAGCGAACTGGTCACTCGTCTGGATATCGACCCCCAACTGATCGAACGGCTGGTGTACGGCCAGGTAGGGATCCTGCCGGAAGCGCCGAACATCGCCCGCGAGGTCGTACTCAACACCAGCCTGCCTTACCGCACCGACGCCTACAGCATCTCCCGCGCCTGCGCGACCAGCTTCCAGACCACGGCCGACGTCGCCAACGCTATCCTGCTGGGCGACATCGAGATCGGCATCGCCGGCGGCGCCGACTCCGCCTCGGTGCTGCCCATCCAGGTGTCCAAGAACCTTGCCCGCGCGCTCATCCACGCGACCAAGGCCAAATCCGCCATGGACAAGCTCAAGCTGTTCCAGGGCCTGACCTACAAGGACCTGTCGCCAAAGGCACCGGCGGTCAAGGATTATTCGACCAATCTGTCGATGGGCGACATCGCCGAGCAGATGGCCAAGGACTGGGGCATCAGCCGCGAGGAGCAGGATGCCTTCGCCCTGCGTTCGCACCAACTGGCCCACCAGGCTTGGGTAGAGGGCAAGCTGCGCGACGAGGTGATGATCGCTTTTACTGGCGCCAGCCAGGAACCGCTGGAGCGCGACAACAACATCCGCGCCGGCTCCACCCTGGAGCAGCTAGCCAAGCTGCAGGCCGCCTTCGATAAAGCCCACGGCACTGTCACCGCAGCCAACTCGACCCCGCTGACCGACGGCGCCAGCGCACTGTTGCTGATGAAGGAAAGGCGCGCCCGCGAGCTAGGCTACGAGCCGCTGGGCTATATCCGCTCGCAGGCCTTTTGCGCCATCAATCCGTTCAAGGACGCCCTGATGGGGCCGTCCCATGTTACGCCGGTGGCCCTGGAGCGGGCCGGCGTGACCCTCGCCGACATGGCCCTGATCGACATCCACGAAGCGTTCGCTGCTCAGACGCTGGCGAACATCCGCCAGTGGGGCTCCAAGACTTTTGCCCAGGACGTGCTCGGCCGCGATGAGCCGATCGGCGAAGTGGACGAAGACAAACTGAACGTGCTTGGCGGATCGCTCGCCTATGGTCATCCGTTCGCCGCCACCGGCGGCCGCATGATCGTGCAGACTCTGAACGAACTGCGCCGCCGCGGCGGCGGCCTCGGCCTGGTAACGGCCTGCGCCGCCGGCGGACTGGGTGCGGCCATGGTGCTGGAGGTGGCGTAATGGCGGAGGACAGGATTGTCATGAACAATAAGACTGATCAGGCGTTCCAGTTGGAAATCCGCGATGACGGCATCGCCGTTATCACCATCGATGTACCGGGCGAGGCGCAGAATACGCTCAAGGCCGAATTCACCGAGCAGGCGAACGGCATCTTCGATCAACTGGAGCGCAATGAGGCGGTCCGCGGGGTGGTATTCATCTCCGGCAAGCCGGGCTCGTTCATCGCCGGCGCCGATATCCACATGCTGCAAAGCTGCGCCACCGCCGCCGAGGTGACCGCGCTGTCCCGTTCCGGCCAGGAATTCTTCAACCGCATCGAGCGTTCGCCGCTGCCGGTGGTGGCAGCGATCGAAGGCGCCTGCCTGGGCGGCGGCCTGGAACTGGCGCTGGCCTGCCACGCCCGGATCGCGGCCAACGACCCCAAGACCGTGCTCGGCGTTCCCGAAGTCATGCTCGGCCTGCTGCCAGGCAGCGGCGGCACCCAGCGGCTGCCGCGCCTGATCGGCATCCCGGCGGCCTTGGACCTGATGCTGACC
>DASULL010000174.1:0-3804 GCA_036278215.1 Gammaproteobacteria bacterium
GGGCGGGCCGGGGACATGGCCGCGCACCGGCACCACGCCGTAGCTCGGCTTGAGGCCGACTATGCCGCAAAAATGCGACGGCGTGCGGATGGAGCCGCCGATGTCGCTGCCAAGCTCGAGCGGCGTCAGCCCGGCTGCCAAGGCCGCCGCTGCGCCGCCGGAGGAGCCGCCGGGGGTACGGCTTAGATCCCAGGGGTTGCTGGTGCTGCCGTAAATCTCGTTGTAACTCTGCAGGTCGCCGGCGTAGAGCGGCACATTGGTCTTGCCGAAGACGACGGCACCGGCATCGAGTAGGCGCTGCACGGCCGTGGCATTGGTCGTCGATCGGTAATCACGCAGCTCGCGGGCCCCGGCGGTGGTGGGCATGCCGGCCACTTCGAACGTTTCCTTGATCGTCATCGGCACGCCATGCAGCGGGCCCCAGAGCTGGCCGGCGGCCAGGGCCGCGTCCGCTTCGCGGGCGCGCCGGCGGGCTGTGTCGAGATCGGTAACTACGATGGCGTTGAGCGCGGGATTGAACCGCTCCATGCGGGCCAGGAAGTGCTCCAGCAATGCCGCGGAGCTGCTCTCCCGGTCGCGGATCATGCGGGCGAGAGTGCTCGCCGATTGGAAGGCCAGGTCCATCTCCATCTCCTTGGTTTCATTGTATTGATTGATCCTACCCGAGCAGCAGCAGGCTGCGCGAGGGCAAAAACTGTTGCCCGGCGGCAGCCAAACTGGCAGCGTTGCCGCTCTCCGAGAGCCGCTGCCCGAGGCAGCCGGCCGCACGATTTTCAGTATTGAGCAAGGAACACACTATGGCGATTTGGTTTGCCCGCCCGACTATCGAAGATCTGCAAGCGAAGTCGGCTAACACCCTGGTGAGCCATCTGGGGATCGAGTTCGTCGAGCTGGGCGAGGACTTCATTCGCGGGCGTATGCCGGTGGACTCGCGCACGGTGCAGCCGATGCGGATTCTGCACGGCGGCGCTTCGGTCGTGCTGGCGGAGACGTTGGGCAGTGTCGCGGCAAATCTCTGCATCGATCCGGAACGGAGGGCGTGCGTCGGCCTCGATATCAACGCGAACCATGTGCGGGCGGCCCGTAGCGGCTATGTTTATGGTACCGCCAGACCGATTCACATCGGCGGTTCTACCCAGGTGTGGGATATCCGAATCGAGGACGACGAGGGCCGCCTGGTCTGCGCATCGCGGCTGACCATGGCAGTGCTAAGCCGCTAAGCGGGCAAGCGAGGAAAGAGACTATGAGCTTGAGTGCAGATCTGAATGGCGCGGCAGCCCTGGTAACCGGCGCCTCCAGCGGGCTCGGCAAGCAGTTCGCTCAGACCTTGGCGCGCTCTGGTGCACGAGTGGCGCTGGCGGCGCGGCGCCGTGAGGCGCTGGCGGAGGTGGCGGCGGAAATTACTGCTGCGGGAGGCACGGCGGCGGTGGTTGCTGCCGATGTTACCAGCGCCGCCGGCGTCGCCGGCATGATCGAGCAGGCTGTCGAGGCGCTGGGGCCGTTGACCATTGTCGTCAACAATGCCGGTATTGCCCGGCCAGGGGCGGCGCTGGAACTGGACGAAGAGAGCTGGGATGCGGTGGTCGACACCAATCTGCGCGGTGCCTGGCTGGTGGCGCAGCAGGCAGCCAGGCACATGGTGGCGGCGGGTGTGCAGGGTGGCAGCATCATCAATATCGCCTCCATCCTGGCTTTTCGGGTTACTGGTCACAATGCCCCTTATGTCGCCGCCAAGGCCGGGCTGTTGCACCTGACCCAGGCGCTGGCCCTGGAATGGGCGCGCCACGGCATCCGGGTCAATGCCATCGCCCCGGGTTACTTCGAAACCGATATCAACCGCGATTTCTGGAACACCGCGCCAGGCCAGGCGATGATCAAGCGCATTCCGCAGCGCCGGCTCGGCCAGCCGGCCGATCTGGACGGCGCACTGCTGCTGCTGGCTTCCAGCGCTTCCACCTACATGACGGGCAGCTGTATCACGGTCGACGGCGGCCACCTGCACACCAGCATCTAATGTCCATTAACAACGAGGAGAGAGTCACGTGTTGAAGCTGTACGGGTTTTCGGTAAGCAACTACTACAACGTCGTCAAGGCGGCACTGCTGGAAAAAGGAATCGAATTCGAAGAAGTGCGCGTCTATCCCGCCAGCGGTCAGCAGGAGCTGCTTGCCCTGAGCCCTATGGGCAAGGTGCCTTACCTGGAAACGCCGCAGGGCCCAGTCAGCGAGTCGCAGGTGATGCTGGACTACCTGGAGGATTTGCAGCCCGAGCCCAACCTCTATCCAACCGACGCCTTCGCTCGGGCCAAGGTGCGTGAATTGTTGCGGGTCATCGAGCTTTACCTGGAGCTGCCGGCGCGGCGCCTGTACCCGGAAGCCTTCTTCGGCGGCAAGGTATCCGAACAGACCAAGGAAGAAGTCCGACCGGCGCTGGAGCAAGGAGTGGCGGCGCTGCTGCGGCTGGCGCGCTTCGAGCCGTTCATCGCCGGCAACAGCTTCAGTTATGCCGACCTCGCCGCGGTGATTCATCTGCCGCTCGTGCGGGACGCCGGTAAGCGGATTTACGGTGAGGAGCTGCTGGCACCGCTGCCGGATCTGGCCGGCTACCTGCAGCGCATTCGGCAGCGGGCCTCGTTGCAGCGCGTCCTGGCAGACTACAAGCAAGAGCTCGACGGTTTCCTCAAGCGCCGGAACGCTCCAGCCTGATTGCCCAGGAAATACCCTAGACCGGAACAGGGCTTTCCCCGATGGGCATGACGTTCAGTAACCGCTAATTTTACAGTCGCCTCATGGAAGGGGCGTAGAACGCGCAGCAGGCGCACTGGTGACCGCCAAAATGGTGGTCATGGCCAAGGAAGGCCTCATACGGACTGCCGCCATCAGGGATGGTGTTGAGGACAGAGGAACGTCCCGGCAGTCCGTTTATTTTTGTCTGTCTTTTTTCAGCAAGGCGGCGCTGTTATTGGATCGCCAATAGCGCATTTGCTACAGTCGGCGCCCACGCCTCCGCATCTTCTCGCCGCCTGAGTCAATTACCATGCATGCCGTGCGCCCGTTGTTCTCCTATAAGCCTTACTGGGCCGAATGCTTCGGTACCGCGCCGTTTCTGCCCATGTCGCGGGCAGAGATGGATCAGCTCGGTTGGGACAGCTGCGACATCATCATCGTCTGCGGTGATGCTTACGTCGATCATCCCAGCTTCGGCATGGCTGTGATCGGCCGGTTGTGGGAAGCACATGGCTTCCGCGTCGGCATCATCGCCCAGCCGGATTGGTCGTCCAAGGACGCCTTTATGGCGCTGGGGCGGCCGAACCTGTTTTTCGCCGTGTCGGCCGGCAACATGGACTCGATGATCAATCGCTACACGGCCGATCGGCGGTTACGGCACGATGATGCCTACACTCCCAACGACGAAGGCGGCAAACGCCCCGATCGGGCGGTGATCGTGTATACCCAGCGTTGCAAGGAAGCATACGACGACGTGCCGGTATTGATCGGCGGGATCGAAGCCTCGCTGCGCCGGATCGCCCATTACGATTACTGGTCGGACACAGTGCGGCGCTCGGTGTTGATCGATTCCAAGGCCGATCTGCTGGTTTATGGCAATGCCGAACGGGCGGTGGTCGAGATCGCCCACCGTGCCGCCATCGGCGAATCGTTGAAAGAGATGGTCGATATCCGCGGTACCGCCTGTGTGCTGTCGGAACTGCCGAGTGGCTGGAAGGCCCATGATTCCAGCCGGCTGGATAAACCCGGCAGGGTCGATCCGCCCAAGAATCCGTACGAATACGAGCAGACGGAAGCA
>DASULL010000175.1:0-3171 GCA_036278215.1 Gammaproteobacteria bacterium
GCAAACCATCCAGCGGCCGGCTGCGCAAGGCGGCCTGCCGCTGGTTGTCGCCCATGCCGGTACCGCTTATGCGATCCGCCGCTACTTCGGCCTGCCCACCAGCAGCGATGTGCTGGCGAACGCTCGGCCGGTGCGCATGACGGCCAGGTCGCTGGTGGCGCATTGAGGCAGCCGGTAAACCCTCGGGGGCAGAGCGGAGACCCAGAACTCTTCGTGCCCCTGGGGCCCACCCAATGCCTCCAGCTGCTGAGCCCGGTGCTCACACCAGTGGCGCGAACAGCGCCTGCAAGTCGTCGGCGCTGAGGTTCAGGCCGGCATTGGTGCCGATCTCCAGCATGGCATCTGCCAAGGTCTGCTTGCGCGCCTGCAGTTCAGCCATCCTCTCTTCCACCGTGCTTTCGGCAATCAGCTTGTAGACCAGCACCGGTTGTTCCTGGCCGATGCGGTGAGCCCGATCGCGGGTGCTGCCGCTCAGCTCGACATATGGAATGTTCAGCGGCGGCAGCGCTTCCTCGATCAAGGCAGGCACGCTGGCGAACTGCGAGAATATTAGGATCCGCCGGCCCTCCGCTACCAGCGCCGGCAGCATCTCCAACAGCCCCTTGAGCTTGGCCGAGCGCTTGACGCTGCGGGGGCGCCGCTGGATTTCACCAGTCGCGGATCACAGCAGATCTGGCGCAGCTTCAGCAGCGTCGTCGAGGACGACGATCTGACTGCGCGCCTTCCAGGGCAACGCTGCGCAGGCTCTCGGGTTTTGGCCGGTAGTTCGGCGGCTACCGCTGCCTTGGTGCGGCACAGCAGAAATGGGGCGATACGCTGCTGCAGCTGCTCACGCTGGACTGAGTCGCCGTGCTTCTCGATGGGGCGGCGGAACAATCGGGTGAAGCGCTCGCGCTCGCCCAGCAAGCCCGGCATCAGGAAGTGGAACAGGGCCCAGAGCTCGCCGAGGTGGTTCTCCAGCGGCGTGCCGGTGAGGGCAAGGCGCTAGCGGGCTTCGAGGGCGGCGGCCGCAATGGTCGCCTGCGCCCGTGGATTTTTGATCTGCTGCGCTTCATTGAGGATCAGCAGGTGAAAATGGTGAGCGCCTAGCGTCCCCAGGTCGCGTGGCGGGCGGCTTCGCGGCGCCAGTTGGGCCGCAGGCTAGTGGGGCAGACCACCAGGCTGGGCCGATCGACGGCTCGACGCGAGCCACTACGCTCTGGAAGTCGTGCAGTTATGCGGCGAGTGCACGCAGCGTTTTCCTCCACTCCAGCGCAGCGCTGTCTGCCGCTCCAGGGCCGCCAACTGGTGGCTATGTAGCCCGATTGAGCCGCAGGCTACTAGCCGGCTAGAGGGCTCGGGTCATAGAGCTCCAGCAGAGTGCTGAGAATAGGCCGCACTCGGGCTAGCGGTAACGGCAGCAGGCGGCCATCGTCGAGCCGCAGCGGCAACTGCACTGCCCCCGCCGTGGCCGCCAACTGCCCAGGTTCCAGCATCTGCGGCAGACGGCGGAGAATGTCCACTAGCAATGGCAATAACGCCACCCGCTCGCCGTCGACGGTGACGCCAAGATCGAGCTTGAACCAATCGTGATCGTGGCCGGTTTCATCCAGCTCAGCATACCAGTCCTCGGCCTCTGCCAGCCGGTAGCCAAAGCCCGGGTCGATCTCGATGCGCTAGCCGCTCCGCGCTAGTTGCTGCAGGCACAGGCCGCCGACCAGCAGAGCGGTTCTTGGACTCTCGTCTTGCATAGGCTGGTCTCCGTCGATCGAGTGGCCGTGCCGCCGGCGGCACGCTATGTCCGCGAGCCGGGGTGGTCAGCCGCGACGTGCTACAGCGGGATGTCATGCGCGACCCGCTGGTGCATACAGCTCGGTAAAGCATGCCCCAAGCGGTCGATTTCCACTAGGCGCGTACCAAAGAAACCGGCTCAGGTGGTTTGGATATAGGCAGGTGCCTGAGGGTGGTTCTCGAAACCGCCGTATCTGGTGGTGGCGGGGTAATATTCGGTGGCGAATTGAACTTTGCCGGCGGCATCCTCGCCAGCCACTCTGGCGATGAAGGCAAGCATGAGATCGGTGCCGGCGGAGACCCCGGCCGCCGTCCAGATCTTGCCGTCCCGCACATAGCGCTGTTCAACCACTTCCACATCGCCAAGGGCGCGCAGCCGTTCCAGCGAAGCCCAATGGGTAGTGGCTTGCTTGCCGGTCAGCAGACCGGCGGCATGCAAGATGAAAGCGCCGGTGCATACCGACAGCACCGCCTGGCAGCTGCGTGCCTGGGCGGCGACGAACTCGGTCAGAATCGGATTGTCGACTTCCCGTCTGGTGCCCTGGCCACCGGGTATCAAGAGGTAATCGAGCGGCGGGCAATCGGCGAAGGCGACGTGCGGGTTGATGGACAGGCCTTTGGCGCAGGCGAGGGGTCCCAAGGATTGCCCGACGATCAGGCAGTTTTCCGGTCCGCCGGCGTGTTTGCTCCACATTGTGAGCATTTCCCAGGGGCCGATGAAATCGAGTTCTTCCGCTTCATTGAAAACGAGAATTCCGAAATTCATGCTGGGCTCCTTGCCGCTGGCCGCTCTTGGGTAAGACGATCCAGATCAAGTATGTAAGTCTAGTCTGGCCGGCACGGCTGTGCATGAGCTCGCTGCGGTCATGTCCCGCGCTGCCAATGCAGGCGGTGCATTATCCGGTGGATCACCGGCGCCAGCAGTATGCCGGCGGCGATTAGAAACACGAGTCCGGCGTAGAGTGCGTACAGCCCGGCAAAGATTTTGCCGGCATCGGTCTTGGGCGCATCGACCGGCCCCATGCCGCCGAGCAGCATGGCCGAGTTCAGGAACGCGTCGCGCCAGGCGAGCCGTTCGTAGTGCATATAACCGAGCATGCCGATACCGAGCGAGATGCATACCATGCCGCCGACCACAGCGGCATGGCGCAGCAGTCGGGCTGCGAAGGCCAGGCGCGATAGCGGCGGCTGCGTGCGGTGTTCGTACACCAAGCTCCTCCCGGGCCGGTGACCTGTTTGGCGCCGGCTCGCTTGATCATCCACTGGGGGCAACCTTAGAATGCCCCTCGTCTTAGGGGAGTAGTCGCCTCCGCCAATCGGTGGAGGGCCCACGTCAACATATTTGGCGCCTCATGCGCCGTGGCGTGGACAGCAGCAAACCTGCCTGGCGAGACCTTTGAC
>DASULL010000176.1:0-6484 GCA_036278215.1 Gammaproteobacteria bacterium
TATCTGCAGCTGTTCGGCTACTCGGTGATCTCGCTCGACGCGGCCTACAAGGGACTGTTCGAAGGCGCATCGCTGCCGGAGCGCCCGGTGGTTTTAACCTTCGACGATGGCTACGAAAATTTCCGCGAATACGCTTGGCCCATTCTCCAGCGCTACGGCTTTCCCGCCAGCGTCTTCCTCGTCACCGAGCGGCTCGGCAAACCGGCCGGCTGGCTGGATGACGGCGGCAGCAACGCCCCGCTGATGAGCCCCGAAACCATCCGCGCCCTGCATCGGGAAGGCGTGCACTTCGGCTCACACTCTCTTAGCCACCCTAGACTGTCGAAAATCGACCCGGCGCGCATGCGGGCCGAAATCATCGACAGTAAACACAGTCTGGAAGACCTGCTGGGCGAAGCGGTGCCCGACTTTTGCTACCCTTACGGCGATTACGATGCGCGCGTGCGCGATACCGTAGCGGAAGCCGGCTATCGGCTCGGCCTCACCTGCATCCGCGGTGCTGCCAACACTGCCGACAACGCTCTCGAAATCCCGCGCAAGGCCATTTCCTATGGCGACAACCTAGCGGGCTACTTCTGGAAGCTGCATATGAAGCACGCTCGCAAGGGTAAAAAGCCAGCCGATGCCTACGCCTGAGTCGTTCCACGTCATCGGCAGCCGTCAGTTCGGTGGCGCCGATCGGTTCTACGTGCGGCTGTTGCAGGGCCTGAACGAGAGCGGCCACCGAGCGCTCGGCGTCAACCGGCAGGGCTCGCCCGTTGCCCAGGCGCTCGGCGAGTTGGAATTGCCGCAACGCCATCTGCCGCTGGCCAGCAAATGGGACTTTTTGAGCCCTCGGCGGCTCAAGCGCTGGGTAGAGGCGGAACGGCCACGGGTGGTGCAGACGTACATGGGCCGGGCCACCCGCCTGACCCGCCTGCCGAAAGACGGCCCCAGCGTGCACATCGCTCGCCTGGGCGGCTATTACAAAGTCCGCGGCTACTACGAACACGCCCATGCCTGGGTGGGCAACACCAAGGGCGTATGTGACTACCTGATCCAGCAAGGCTTACCGGCCAAGCAAGTCTTCTGCATCGGTAACTTCGTTGCTGAGCCGGCCACGGTGGACGAAGCGGAACTCAGCGCCATTCGCGATCGGCTGGGCTTGCCCACCAATGCCCTGGTGCTCATGACCCTGGGACGCTTCATCGGCATCAAGGGCTTCGACGATCTCCTGGCAGCCTTCGCCCGACTGCCAACCGAAGCGCGCGGCCGGCCACTGCACCTCATCATCGTCGGCGACGGTCCGCTGCGGGAGCAGTTGCACGCCTTGTGTCGCCAGCTGGAACTTGACGGTCGGGTGCACTGGCCCGGCTGGCAGAATCACACAGCACCGTATTTTGCCCTGGCCGACGCCATGATCTGCCCTTCCCGTCATGAAACCCTGGGCAATGTGATCCTGGAGGGCTGGAGCTACCGGCTGCCGGTGGTCAGCACCCGCAACCCGGGAGCGCTGGAGTTGATCGACGATGGCGACAACGGTCTGCTCTGCCCGATTAAAGATCCAGCGGCACTGGCGGCAGCACTTATCCGGCTGCTGAACCTGCCTGATGCCGACTGGCAGGCCTTGGCAGCCGCCGGCGAAAAAACGCTCCAACTGCACCACCGCCGCGAAGCGGTAATAAAGGCCTATCAGGATTTGTACACGCAACTCGCTACAGCGCGCGGACGCATCGGCGCATGAAACGCATCCTCATCATCCGTTTATCCGCCATCGGCGATGTCGTCATGGCCTCGGGGTTGATTCCAGCCCTGCACAGCCGCTGGCCGGGCGCACAGCTTGCCTGGTTGGTGGAACCGGCCGCAGCACCGCTGCTACGCCATAACCCGCAACTCGACGAAGTCATCGTCTGGCCCCGGGCGGAGTGGCAGCGGCTATGGCAGCAGCGCCGTTATCGCGAGCTATGGCGGCGGGCACGGCAGTTTCGCCAGGAGTTGAAAGCACGCCGCTTCGACCTCGTCCTGGACGCCCAGGGGCTGCTGAAGAGCGGAATCTGGGCGTGGCTTTCCGGCGCGCCGCAGCGGCTCGGATTGATCGCCCGCGAAGGCAGCCACCTGCTGATGAGCGAACGGGTCGTGCCAACGCAGCGGCCCGACAAACTAATCGGCAGCGAGTACCGGTTCCTGGCGGAGCACCTGGGCGCCACGCCGGAAGCGTTCAAGCTGGATCTGGCGATCGGCGCCGGCCCTCTGGCGAGCGCTAGGACAGTGTTGCGCGAAGCGGGGGTAGCCGGCCCCTTCGCCGCGCTCTGCCCCTTTACCACGCGGCCGCAGAAACACTGGTTCGAAGAACGCTGGACGGAGCTCGCCGGCCGACTGCAGGAGCAAGGCTACACCCCAGTGTTGCTGGGCGGCCCGGGCGATGTCGAAGCAGCGGCGCGGATCGCCGCCAATCCCGGTATCGTCAATCTCGCTGGCAGGCTTAAGCTCGACGAGACGGTTGCCGCTATAGCCGACAGCAACTTGCTGATCGGCGTCGACACAGGGCTGACCCACATGGGCACAGCACTGGGCATTCCCACGGTAGCCCTGTTTGGCTCGACCCGGCCGTACTTTCAGGCCGGTACCGAGACAACCGCGATCCTGTACGAGCCGCTCGATTGCTCGCCCTGCCGGCGCCGCCCGAGCTGCAACGGCACGTTCGATTGCATGCGCTTGCACACGGTCGAGAAAGTATTCGCCGCCGCCATGCGGCTCCGGGAGATGGCATGAAGGTTATCCACGTCGAAACCGGGATGCATCTCTATGGCGGAGCGCTGCAGGTGTTCTTCCTGCTGCGCGGTCTGCAGCCCTACCCGGGCGAACACATCCTCGTCTGCCCGTCCGGCAGCGCCATCGGTAAGGCCGCCCGCGAATTCGTCCGCGTCGTCGAGATCCCCTGCCGCGGCGACCACGACCTCGCCTTCCTATGGCGCCTGCAGCGCCTGCTCCGGCGCGAACGCCCCGACCTGGTGCATCTGCACAGCCGCCGCGGCGCCGACACACTCGGCGGCATCGCCGCCAAACTGGCCAGTGTTCCGGCAATCCTCAGCCGCCGGGTGGACAATCCGGAGCCGCGCTGGCTGGTAGCGCTGAAATATCGGTTGTACGCGCGGGTGATTACCATCTCTGACGGGATCCGCCAAGTACTGCTGCGTGAAGGTCTCCCCGACGAAAAAATCCGCTGCGTACCGAGCGCAGTGGACACCGAACGTTATCGGCCCGATGGAGATCGGGAGTGGTTCCGGCAGGAGTTGGGGATTCGGGATGACCAGCCGGTGATCGGCATGATTGCCCAGCTTATTCCGCGTAAAGGCCATGAGGTGCTGTTGGATGCGCTACCGGCAGTGCTGGCGCAACTTCCCGATTTGCAGGTGCTGCTATTTGGCAAGGGGCCTCTACAAGAGCCGCTAGCCGCCGAGATCGCCGAACGAGGAATGAGTCAAACGGTTCGGCTGATGGGGTTTCGCGAAGATCTCGAGCGGATCATTCCCTGCCTAGACTTGGTGGTCCACCCTGCCTATATGGAGGGCCTCGGAGTCGCGCTGCTACAGGCCGCCGCCTGTGGCGTGCCCATCGTCGCCACCCGCGCCGGTGGCATTCCAGAAATCGTAAAGCCTGACTACAACGGTGAGCTGATCGATCCGGGCGACAGCGTCGGGCTGGGGCGTGCAATCCAGAGACTACTGGCCGACCGGCCGCTGACTGCACAGATGGGCCGCCAAGGGCGGGCGCTCGTGGAAAAAAATTTCTCCATAAGCTCTATGGTCCAGGGCAATTTGAACGTCTATCGCGAGCTAGCCGGCCGCACCAAGTAATTAAACCGAACCATGCCTTGCCCAAGGGCAGCCTGGAGATTGAAGTGAACGCTGAAGAGCTACAGCAGACTGTTATTCGCAACGGCTTTTGCATCGGCTGCGGGGCCTGTGCAGTCACAGCCGGATCACCGTTCACGATCAAGCACGATCGCTACGGCCGCTTGCAGGCCAAGCTCGAAGGCAACGATCAGTCACAAGTCCCCTTCGATGAAATCTGCCCGTTTGGCGCCAAAGCGCCCGACGAAGACACCGTGGCGGACATCTTCCTGGGTGAGTCACCCCAACGTCACGCCGCCGTTGGCCGCTTTAGGACCTGTCACATCGGCCACGTTAAGGATACCCTCACGCGCGGGCGCGCGAGCTCTGGCGGCATCGGCCGCTGGTTAGCGGCGGAAATGCTACGGCAGGATCTGGTCGACGCAGTGGTTCACGTCACCCCCGACACGAGTGCGCAATCGCCGCTTCATCTCTTCCGCTTCAGCGTTACTCAGCAGCCGGAAGAGCTGGAGCAAAGCGCCCGCTCCGCTTACTATCCGGTGTCCCTGGATCGCGTGCTTGATCATATCCGTCAGCGTCCTGGCCGCTATGTAATAACTGGCGTCCCTTGCTTCATCAAAGCGATGCGGCTGCTCTCCCTGCACGACCCGATCATTCGCGAGCGAATCGTGTTCACCATCGGGATCATTTGTGGCCATCTGAAGTCCAGCGCTTTCGCTGAAGCGTTCGGCTGGCAGCTGGGTGTTCCACCAGAGGATCTCGCGGGCATCGAGTTCAGAGGAAAACTGGCGAGCGCCCCTGCCAACCATAAAGGCGTTTCCGCCAAGTCTCGTTCCGAGAGCACCTGGACCGCCATGCACTCCTCTAAAACCCTATTGGGCGGCGACTGGGGGTTGGGACTGTTCAAGTACAAGGCATGCGACTACTGTGACGACGTTACCGCCGAAACGGCCGACGTCGCCATCGGCGACGCTTGGCTGCCGGAGTTCGTCAATGACAGCCAAGGCACCAGCGTCATCATTTGCCGAAACCGGGCTATTGAGAGCCTGTTGAAAAAGGGGCAGGACAACGGTGCATTGAATCTGCTCGATTCAACACCGGAACAAATTGCGCGCTCCCAGGCCGGTGGTCTACGTCACCGACGCGAAGGCCTAGCGTACCGTCTCGCCCGGGACGAGGCGCTGGGCCGCTGGCATCCGCCCAAACGGGTCGCGCCATCCGACACAAGGCTCACCGGCCGACGGAAAAAAATCTACGAATTGCGCAGCGCACTTGCCGAGTACAGCCACGAAGCGTTTCTTCAAGCCAAAGAGGTAGGGGATTTCAGCGTTTTCATCCGAATGATGCAGCCTCTGATCAACCGCTACGAGCGAGCGCAGGTGCCTTGGCACAAGCTACTACGCAAGCGGGCCAAGGCCTTCCTCAAGAAAAACGCAGGAACTTCAGAAAGCTAGCGGCGAGCCGCCGCTAGCAGGCGGCAACCGCGAAAATCTCGTCCCACATGCCGGCCGCTTTCTGCTTCTGCAGCTGCGCGGCGGCCGCCAGCTTCTGGTTGATGCGGTCCCGTGACTCGACCTGGCACAAATCAGCAAGGATTCGGCCGAAGGTCTCGTTAGCTTGCGACAACGTCGAGATCAGCAGCTCGTTCGCACCGTAATCTTCGTACAGGCGCCGATACTTATGGCTCCAGCTGGTACCAATCACCGGAACCCCCTGCGACAGTGCACTCACAATTGCGTGGAAGCGGGACGCAAAAATGAAATCGCACTGCCCGATAATTCCCTTCAGCTCCACCGGATCGTCCCGAAAAACGATGTCCAGATCGTTGCCCAGACGCGATTGAAGCTCAGCGGCCAGAGCGCGATCGCCACGCTCGTGCAGCAGCAGAAAAACGGACTTACCTGCCTCACGCAACTTCCGGCAGGCAGCGACCATAAAATCCTGGTAGTTACTCGCAGCCTCACCGCTTTGCTTATCGAGCATCCGCTGATTCGGGACGACTGCAACAGCGCCGCGATATTTCTCTGCTTCCGGGGACAGAACGGGCTTCACTAGATTGGTAAAATCCGGTGCCAAGCGTAGATTCTGGGCACCCGGTGCCACTTCGGCAAGATAGTCGTAAGACTCCTGATCCCGCGCGTAAACCAGTTCGGCCAGACCGACGAGCTTCCCCATAAGGGCACGATTTTCTGCTCGCTCGAATGGGCCAAACGCCTGTGGCAGCAAAATCAGCTTCTTGCCTTGATCCCGCCACAGTTCGGCCATCGCTACCCGACGCGACAAGCCCTTGGAGCCCCATTGATCGCTGTAAAGAAAACCAGACGCATCGAGGATGACGCTAATCTCCTTGTCAGAGACCAAGGCATATCTTTTCTTGATCGCTGACGGCAACAGGTTTCCAACATGGCGCACTAGTGCTTGAGCCCTCCCCGGGCGTGATGTTTCCAGCCATATTGCAGCCGGCATTCGATCACCCTGCCGCCTGCCGTGACGAGCAAGCTTGAAGTTCAAGCTCGTCACCGCCGGATACGGTCCCCGAGCAACTTGCTCTCGAATAGCGTGCAACATCAGTTGCGCGCCTTTATTGACGTAATTAACGCCGACAACATCAAATACGACCACTGCTTAATTCCTATTATTGTGCCGTTATG
>DASULL010000177.1:0-4236 GCA_036278215.1 Gammaproteobacteria bacterium
TAAGATCCGATCTGTTCGGCGAGCTCGCCGGTCGGCTCTTCGGCGATGGCCAAGCTGTGGCCAAGCTTCCGCTGTTTGGTCAGCAGATAGTTGATGTTTTCCGGGTTCGGGCTGATCAGCAGCGGAATCCGCTCGGCCACCCTGAGCCCTTCGCTGTCCAGCTCCGCTGCTTTCCGTGGATTGTTCGACAGCAGCCGCACGCTGCTCACTCCCAGATCGAGCAGGATCTCGACGCCGACGGCGTAGCTGCGGGAATCCACCGGCAAGCCCAGCTCCAGGTTGGCGTCGACGGTGTCGCGGCCCTGATCCTGCAGCCGGTAGGCGCGCATCTTATGGGTCAGGCCGATACCGCGGCCTTCATGGCCACGCAGATAGACCACCACCCCCTGCCCCGCCTCGGCGATGATCGCCAGCGCCTGGTCGAGCTGCTCGCCACAGTCGCAGCGCAGCGAGCCCAGAATGTCGCCGGTGAGACACTCCGAATGCAGCCGCACCAGCACGTTTTCCTGGCCGCGGAGTTCGCCCCGCACCAGGGCCATATGCTCGATGCCGTCCGCCAGTGAACGGTAGACGTGGGCGCTGAACTCGCCGTGACGGGTCGGCAGACGGGCCTCGGCCGTGTGCTCTACCAGAGGTTTACCGA
Source organism: Gammaproteobacteria bacterium (assembly GCA_036278215.1). Classification (GTDB taxonomy): domain Bacteria; phylum Pseudomonadota; class Gammaproteobacteria; order Nitrococcales; family AK92; genus JAAYIK01. The sequence goes on from DASULL010000177.1 coordinate 644, forward strand.
CGGCACTGGCCTGTATCGACCGATCGACGTTGCTGCGGCTCAAAATACTCTCCTTACTATTGAAGCGATTGCCGGCGCTCATGCGGACCCCGGAAGCAATGATCGCACGGCTGAACCGTCACAATCTGTCTGGAACGCGCTTCGGCGAGCGGCCGGTGCAGACAACAAAGCGCGCTGCCCGCCCACAGACCAATCTGCCAAGGGGGCATATTATGAGCCTACCCCGGCGTGATCGACAAAACGCGGCAAGAATCACCAAGCCGACTCATCAGCCGGCTTGGCCGCCCATAGTCCGCCAGCAAGCGCTTATTGCTTGTAGTCGAGTGGAAGTTTCGGCAGAGTGGCAACATGAGACTGTCTCGCCTTAGTCTCGCATATCATGAAGATTACTCATAGAAGGATCGCCCGTGCTGGAACTTCGCCATCTTCGCAGTTTGCTCGCCATCCGCGACGGTGGCAGCCTGTCGGCCGCTGCGCCGCGGGTCCATCTGACGCAGTCAGCGCTATCGCATCAGATCAAGGCGCTGGAAGACTACTTCGGCGCCCCCCTGTTCTTCCGTAACCAGCGCCCGCTGCGGCCTACACCGGCCGGGGAACGGCTGATTCGCCTCGCAGAAGAAGTGCTGCCGAGCGTAGCCGCCGCCGAGGAAGCACTGAAGCAGGCCGGGCGCGGCACCCGCGGCCGGCTGCACATGGCGATCGAATGCCACAGCTGCTTTCAATGGCTGATGCCGACGCTGGAGCGGTACCGCAGCCAATGGCCGGAGGTGGAACTGGATTTTTCCCTGGGCTTCAGCTTTCACCCGTTGCCGGCGCTGTACCGGGGTGATATCGACTTGGTCATTACCGCCGATCCCGAAGAAAATTACGGTGGGCTTAGGTTCGCGCCGCTGTTCCGCTACGAAGTCCAGCTGTTGCTGCCAAGCGGCCATCCACTGGCCGACCAGCCGTTCGTAACGCCGGCCGATCTCGCCGACCAAACTCTGATCTCCTACCCGGTCTGCCGCAGCAAGCTGGATGTATTCACCCAGTTTTTGATTCCGGCCGGAATCGAGCCGGCCGCCGTGCGCACCTGTGAGCTCACCGCCCTGATGGTGCAACTGGTGGCTAGCGGCCGCGGAGTTGCCGCGCTGCCGAACTGGGCCATTGCCGAATTCTTGCAAGGCAGCAGCATGGTGGCGCTGCCGCTTGGCGCGAACGGGGTCTGGAGCGCGCTGTACGCCGCCACTCGCCAAGAAGACGCCGCCCTGCCCTATGTCGAGGCGTTCATCGACCGGGCCCGCGCCACCACTGCCAGCACCCTGAACGGCATAGAGCCCTTGGAGCATGCAGCTTGAGTTCGTTGCTAGGGAAATAAGCGCAAGTTCACCACAGAGACACCAAGGACACGAACCGAGACGAAGGAAGAGGTTTTACTTTGTATGCTTTGTGCCTTGGTGGTGATTGTCTTTTCTCTTCTCCTCTCTGTGCTCTCTGCGTCTCTGTAGTGATTCCCAGCCCGGCCTTGATAAACCGGCAAAAACTCCATATCTTGTGCCTCGTCTTGAATGCAGCACCAGATATTGTGCTGCACGAGGGGAACCCGGTGAGATTCCGGGACTGTCGCGCAACGGTAAGGCGGGTATAGCCGCACAAGTCCGATCGCCTCGCAAGACGCCAGCCGGAACTTCGCGCAAAGGTTCCCGGCGTAAGGACATGCGCCGCTGCGGCTTTCCTGTCTTTGCCCCGGCCCCTCCGCGATGGTTCCTCGGTGTTCACATCATCCGGAGGAAGCCATGCAATCTACCAGCCCCGTCTCTCAGATCGCCACTGCCGGCACACCGCCGCTACGAGTCATCCGCCGTAATGGCAGCGTGACCGACTTTGACGCCGGCAAGATCAAGCTCGCCATGAGCAAGGCCTTCCTGGCCGTGGAAGGCCCCGGCGCGGCTGATTCACGCCGTATCCATGACCAAGTTGCCGCCCTGACCAATCAGGTCGTGGCCGCGCTCTGCCGCCGGCTGCCGGAGCGCAGCACGGTGCACATCGAAGATATCCAGGATCAGGCGGAATTGGCGCTGATGCGCGGCGAGCATCACAAGGTGGCCCGCGCCTATGTCCTCTACCGCACTGAGCGGGCACGCCAACGAGCAGTGGCTGCCGAAGCGGAGCGGACTGACGCGGAGCCGCGGCCGAACATCACGCTGACAGACGGCAGCCGCACGCCGCTAGATAGAGTCTGGCTACACCAACTGGTCGCTGCAGCCTGCACTGGTCTGAGCGATGTGGAATCGGAGCCTCTCATCGAGGACGCGCTACGCAATCTGTATGACGGCGCCAACGAAACCGATCTCAGCCACGCTCTGGTGATGAGTGCCCGTACCCTGATCGAGCGCGAGCCCAATTACAGTTTGGTGGCGGCCCGCCTGCTGCTCGACCAGCTGCGTCGTGAGGCGCTGAGTTTCATTCATGGCGGCCGGCGAGCGGCGACTCAGACCGAGATGGCGACGCTGTATCCGGCCTACTTCGGCCAGTATCTCGGCTGCGCCGTGGAACGGGAACTGCTAGACCCGCGCCTGCTGGAGTTCGATCTGGAGCAGCTTGGTGCGGCCTTGTTGCCGGAGCGGGACCTGCAGTTCAACTACCTTGGCCTGCAGACTCTGTACGACCGTTATTTCATCCATCACGACAACACCCGCTTCGAGCTGCCGCAGGCCTTCTTCATGCGGGTCGCGATGGGCCTGGCGCTCAACGAGGGCGACCGCGAAGGCCGCGCCATCGAGTTCTACCGGCTGCTCTCCAGCTTCGATTTCATGTGCAGTACGCCGACACTGTTCAATGCCGGCACACTACGGCCGCAACTCTCCAGCTGCTATCTCACGACGGTGCCGGACGATCTCTCCGGCATCTTCAGCGCCATCCGCGATAACGCCTTGCTCTCCAAATTCGCCGGCGGCCTGGGCAACGACTGGACGCGGGTACGGGCGCTGGGCGCGCACATCAAAGGCACTAACGGCAAGAGCCAGGGCGTGGTGCCCTTCCTCAAGGTCGCCAACGATACCGCAGTGGCGGTGAACCAGGGCGGCAAGCGCAAGGGCGCGGTGTGCGCCTACCTGGAAACCTGGCACCTCGACATCGAGGAATTCCTGGAACTGCGCAAGAACACCGGTGACGACCGCCGCCGCACCCACGACATGAATACCGCACACTGGATTCCGGACCTATTCATGCAGCGGGTGGCGGCGGATGCCGACTGGACGCTGTTCTCGCCGGACGACGTGCCGGATCTGCACGAGCTCTACGGTACCGCCTTCGCCCAGCGCTACCGCCACTACGAGGCCATGGCGGAACGCGGCGAGATCAAACTGTTCAAGCGGGTCAGTGCGGTCGGGCTCTGGCGCAAGATGCTGACGATGCTGTTCGAAACAGGCCACCCATGGCTGACCTTCAAGGACCCCTGCAACCTGCGCTCGCCGCAACAACACGTCGGCGTGGTGCATTCCTCCAATCTCTGCACCGAGATCACCCTCAACACCTCGGACGAGGAAATCGCCGTCTGCAATCTCGGCTCGGTCAATCTGGTCAACCACCTGAACGATCAGGGGCTGGATCTG
>DASULL010000178.1:0-3045 GCA_036278215.1 Gammaproteobacteria bacterium
CCGCGATATCGAGCTCTTCGGCTACACCTTCGACGAACCGGCCCAGGCAGCGGCCACACAAGAAACTGGTTCGAAGACCGAATCCGCGTGAAGCCTGAGCGGTAGTTGCTGTACGGGCCCAGCTACAGGCGCAGCCGCTAAAACACGGCTACGCTGGGTCCGCCTCCCTTTATGGCCACAAACATGGCCATCTCGGGCCTAAAAGGCCCATTGGCCCCTTCACGGGGCCTCCCACAGCGGTACCACTCACGGGTGGCAAAGACCCACCCCTGTAGGAGAACCCATGAAGGGCCTAATACGGCTGTAGCCGCGGCCACTGACGCTTGTCGCCGCTCCGATTGGGGGACGCTAGCGTTGCGGCCGCTTAGTCTACCGGCTGTCGCCGGCCGCGGCGGACCAGTTCCACGTCTTCCGGATTCCAATCCTTAAGGACGTACACAGCACTGCAATACGGGCAGCGCTCCTCACCGGTTTCGTGGATGGGGAGGTAGACCTTGGGATGCGAGTTCCACAGGTACATCCCCGGCATTGGGCACGACAGCGGCAGGTCCGCTGTCGTGATCTCGTAGCGGTTCGCCGCGTTCGGCTGGATCAAATCAACACGATCATGGGTTTGTGGATCTGGCACGACGCCCTCCTTACTCGACGTAGGTCAGCCACTCGGGATTGGTGTCGCGACGGCCTTGCACCTGGTCGAAATACATCGATTGCAGTTTTTCGGTAATGGGACCACGGCTGCCGCTGCCGATGGGACGGTCATCCAGTTCACGAATGGGCGTCACCTCGGCGGCAGTGCCGGTAAAGAAAGCTTCGTCGGCGAGGTAAACCTCGTCGCGGGTAATCCGCTTCTCACGAACCTCGATGCCGATTTCCTTGGCAAGCGTGATTACTGTGTCGCGGGTGATGCCTTCCAGCGCGGAAGTCAGGTCCGGCGTGTAGATCACACCGTTACGGGCCATGAAAAAGTTCTCGCCGGAGCCTTCAGAGACGAAGCCCTCGGTATCGAGCACCAGCGCCTCATCGTAGCCGCTGCGGGTAACTTCCTGCAGCGCCAGCATGGAGTTCATGTAGGCGCCGTTGCTCTTGGCCCGGGTCATGGTCACGTTGGGGTGATGGCGATTGAACGACGAAGTCTTGACGCGGATACCCCGCTCCATGCCGTCCGCACCCAGATAGGCGCCCCAGGTCCAGGCGGCAACCATGGTGTGCACCTTCAGCCCATGGGCGTGCAGACCCATTCCCTCGGAGCCGTAGAACGACATCGGCCGAATGTAGGCGCTACTGAGTTTGTTGTCGCGCACCGTGGCGATGATCGCGCCGTTGATTTCGTCTTCGCTGTAGCCGATGTCCATGCCAAGGATCTTGGCTGAACCGAACATCCGTCCGGTATGCTCCTTCAGACGGAAGATCGCGGTGCCGCGCGGGGTTTCGTAGGCACGGATTCCCTCGAATACACCCATGCCATAGTGCAGGGTGTGGGTCAGCACATGAACCTTGGCGTCGCGCCAGGGGACGAACTGGCCGTCCAGCCAGATGACGCCATCGCGATCTTCCATACCCATGGGCAATCTCCTCAACGGAACGCAGGGCTTTCCGGCATGTTGCCCCTACCTAGCCGGGCGGCAAGCTTGCCGACCACTGGTACTACTCCATCAGCCGCTGCCAGAACTCACCGACCAACGCACGCTGTTCCACCAATTCGGTGGACGCAACACGGCCGGGCTCTTCCTGCAAGGTCAGCCGATGCAATCGCGCTCGGAAAGCCCGATAAGCATCGGCCAGCAAGTGCGCCTCGTCGGCGCTGATCCAGCCGGTGTCGCTCAAATCGTCTAGCAGGCGGATGTTGTCGGTGTAACGCACGAGCTCCGGATAAGCGGCAGCCCGCGAGAGCACGCCATATTGCACCAAAAATTCGATATCCGCGATACCTCCACGGTCGTTCTTGAGGTCGAACCAGATGGAGTCCCCGATCCCTTTCTCGCTGAGTTGCCGATCACGCATCTCCCGCACCTCCTGGCGGAGCCGGTCGGGATCGCGCGCACGCCGCAAAATCTCCCGGCGGACCTGTTCGAAACCGTTTGCCAGCTGCGCATTGCCGGCCACCGGCCGCGCCCGTACCAACGCCTGATGCTCCCAAGTCCAGGCACTATTGCGCTGATACTCGGCAAAAGCCGGCAGAGTAGTCGCCAGCAGGCCGGCCTTGCCGCTCGGCCGCAGCCGGGTATCGGCTTCATACAGAACACCACCGGCGGTGGGCGTACCCAGCATATGGATGATGCGCTGGGTAACCCGACCAAAAAACGCCTGACCGGCCACTGCATCGCCGGCATCGGCGTGCAAGAACACCAGATCGAGATCGGAGCCGTAACCAAGCTCGATACCACCGAGCTTGCCGTAAGCAATGATGGCGATACCGCAGTCATCGGCAGGACCAATACCAGCCTGCGGATAACGGCGCAGGATATGCCGGCAGGCCAGCCGCAATACCGCGTCGAGAACGGTTTCGGCAAGGTAGGTAAGATAATCACTGACCACCATCAGCGGCACTGCGGCAGTGATATCGGCCGCGGCCACACGCAAGGTATGCGCCTGCTTGAAGTAACGCAGCACCTCCATCTGCTGCTCCAGATCGTCCTCGGCAACCGCCTCCAGCCGTGTAGCCAGCTCTGCCTGCAACTCCTCCTTACCCAGCGGCGCATAGAGCGTACGCTGATCCAGCAGTTCATCCAGCAGCACGGGGTGGCGCACCAGATGGCGCGCCACCCACGGGCTCGCGGCGCAAAGCTGGACCAACTGCGCCAGGGCCATCGGGCTTTCCACCAGCAGCGCCAGATAAGCGGTGCGCCGGGCGATTGCCTCCAGCACGGTCAGCAACCGGGCCAAAGCGGCATCTGGCTGCTGGCTACGCGCAGCGGCGGCCAGCAACAACGGCATCAGATGATCCAAGCGGCGCCGGCCATTGGCGCTCAAGGCACGACAGACGCCGCCAGAACGGAACGACTGCAACAGCCGCCAGGCCTCAGCCGCATCGGCAAAGCCGGCTGA
>DASULL010000179.1:0-7253 GCA_036278215.1 Gammaproteobacteria bacterium
GATCGGGCTGCCGGCGGCAATTTCTTCCTGCTCGCGCACATCGACCAGGATGGCGCCTTCGCTCTGCAGCTCATGCGCCCGCCGCGGCTCGACTTCCGGAATCTGCTCTCGCAGAGCAGCCAGCCGCGCATCGCGCGCGCGCGGAGAACCACCGGCGACTGACGGGATGATGGCGATGACGTCGCCATCACGCAGCGGCGTCGCCAAGCCCTCCCGGCCGTTGATGTCGTCGCTGCCGACAAAGACGTTGACGTAGCGGCGCACCTGCCCTTCGGGGGTAAACAGCCGCTGCCCTAACCCCTCGTGCGTAGCGCTCAAGGTTTTCAACGCATCGCCAACGGTTGCGCCCGCCACCACCAGCTCAGCGTCACCGCCGGCGTAGGGCCGCAGCGGCGTCGGTATCCGCACGGTCACTGAAATCACGACTGAATTACCTCCTCCACGAAATCTGCGCCAGCCAACCGCCAAGAGCGGATGCCGGTTACCCCGTCGGTACTGGTGCCGACGATAACGTAAGACCAGCCCGGCCAAGCTTCCTGCCGATCCATAGCCGATGGCTCGGGCGCTGCATCCGGATGGCTGTGCCAGACTCCCAGCACGCGCAGACCGGCGCTATCGGCCCGGCGCTCAGCCTGCATATACTCAAGCGCGTCGAACTGGAAGTGCTGACGCCGGTCGGCCGCGGCGTTGCGCAGCAACCAAACTTCCGACACCCGATTCGCGGCTCCTAGCAGCAGCCCGCACGCCTCCTCCGGATACCCGGCCAGCGCCAGCGCGGCGAGCCGCTCCTTGGCGGCAGCATCGATTGCGAGTGTACTCATGGGCAAGAGTGTAGCCTGATTCCGCGACTGCCTGTGCGCTCCCCGGCCCTATGGGTCAAGCATCGGTGTAATAGAATGTACTGAAATGAATTCTTAAAGAGTGGGAGCACATGACACAAGAACACCACAGCCGGGTGATTTTGCTGGTTGGCACCGAGAAGGGGCTGTTCCGCCTGACCAGCGACCGCAACCGTGAGCAGTGGAGCATCGACGGCCCGTTGATCGCCGGCCACGAGATTTTGCATGCCTGGAACGATCCGCGCCAACCGCAGCTAGCGTACGCTGCGGTCCGCCACCTGATCTGGGGCGCGCACATCTACCAGAGCACGGATGCCGGACAGACCTGGGAATCTCTCAACACCGTCCCGCAGCACGAGCTCGGCCGCCACAAGGAAAGCCTGCGCGCCATCTGGTATCTGGCGCCCGGCCTGAGCAGCGAGCCGACCACCTTGTACGCCGGCATCGATCCGGCCGGGCTGTTCGTCAGCCGCGACCGCGGCGCCAGTTGGACGCCGGTCTCGGCCCTCAACGATCACCCCACCACCGACACCTGGGAGCCGGCCAAAGGCGGCTTCTCGATGCACTCCATCCAGCAGTGCGAACGCCTGCCGGACCGGCTTTATGCCGCTGTTTCCGCTGGCGGCGCCTACCGCAGTGACGACCGCGGCGCCAGCTGGTATCCGATCAACCGCAATGTGCGGGCCGAAAACAAGCCGCAGCGGTTCATGGAAAGCGGCCACAACATCCACCGCCTGCTGGCGCATCCGGCCCAGCCGGATCGGCTCTACCGGCAGTGCTACAACGGCATGTACCGCAGCGACGACGGCGGCCTGAACTGGGTGGAAATCTCCGAGGGGCTGCCCAGCGACTTCGGCTACGCGCTGGTAACCGAGGCCGCCGACCCGGATGTGGTGTATGTCCTGCCGGTGGCCAGCAACCATATGCGGACCATGCCGGACGGGCGGCTCCGGGTCTACCGCTCGGCCGACGCCGGCAACACCTGGGAGGCGTTGACGCAAGGTCTGCCGCAAGAGCATGTTTACGTCAGCGTGCTGCGCGAAGCCATGGCGGTGGACGACCTGCCTTCCTGCGGCGTGTACTTCGGCACCACCAGCGGCCATTTGTTCTCCAGCCGGGATCATGGCCAGCAGTGGCAGTGCCTGGCGGCTTTTCTGCCGCGCATTCTCAGCGTGAAAGCGGTGGTTATTCATGACCAAGCCTAACCATGCCACCTTGCCGCAAGCCCTGGAGGCGGAAAAGGGCATCGTTTGCGCCGTGGGTGCGGGCGGCAAGAAGACGACGCTCTATCAGCTGTTCCAGGCGCATGGCGGTCGCATCGCCCTGACCGCGACCGCCTTTACCACCGATTTCCCCAGCGAACTGGGCGCCGAGGTAGTGATCGCTGCAGGAACGGAGCTTAGCGAGCGGGTTCCGTTCTTGCCGGCTCGGCGCGTCGCCTACGCCCAACCTTCGGACAAGCCGGGCCGGGTCGCCGGCGTTGAGCCAGAGCGGGTCACCGCCATTCATGCCAGCGGCGGCTTCGACCTCACTCTGGTAAAGGCCGACGGCGCCCGCATGCGCCGCATCAAATGTCCGGCGGAGCACGAGCCCAATCTGCCTCCACAGACCACCACCGTGCTGCTGGTGCTTTCCGCCTTGGCGCTCGGCAAGCCGCTCAACGATAAGGTCGCGCACCGGCCGGAACGGATCGCGACCCTCACTGGCAGACAGTTGGACGAACCGATCCAACCGGAGGATCTGGCGGCGCTCTTCAGTCGCCCGGACGGGCTGCTCAAGGGCACCGAGGACTGTCGCGTAATTCCCATCCTGAACATGGTAGACACCCCGGAACTGGAGCGTGCCGGGCGGGAAGTCGCCCGGCTGGCGCTCGCCGCCTGCCCGCGCTTCGATCGGTTCGTGCTGACCAGCAATCGGCGCGAGGGGTATCTGGTGGCGGTGCTGTAGCAGTTTCAGCTCGCCACCGAGACACTGAGGGCTCAGAGGAAGAGGAGAAGACTCACCAGAAAGACACGAAGGACACCAAGAGCCACAAAGGAAGGAGGTTTTACTTTGTGGGCTTTGTGCCTTGGTGGTGAATGCCTTTATCTCTTTCTTCCTCTGTGCCCTCTGTGCCTCTGCGGTGAACTACCCGCCCCGCTCTCAGTGCAAGGTCGCTGGATCTTTTTCCATCACTTCCAGATGGCGGCGCAGCTTCTGCAGCCGTGGCGACAACAGGCTCACCTTGCCTTCCGCCTTGGCTACCGTTTGCCGCAGCAACTGCAGCGCCTCGTCGCGCCGGCCGTTGTCGCGCAACAGCGCGCTGAGTTTGATGACGCTGTTGATGTGCAGCATGCTGTCCTCGCCGAGCACGCGGCCGGTCTGCTCCACCGCTTGCCGCAGCAGCGGCTCGGCCAGTTCGGTCCGAGCCTGGTCAGCGTACATGCCGGCGAGCTCGGCCCGCGTCATCAAGGTATGCGGATGCTCTTCGCCCAGCAGCGTCGTCCAGGTGGCGATATTGCGCTGATAGAGCGCCTCGGCTTCTTCGTACTCGCCCTTCTCGCGCAGCAGATCGGCTAGGTTGTTGATGCTGGTGGCGGTCGCCGGATGCTCCGGGCCGACCAGCTTTTCCCAGATCTCCACGGCACGGCGGTACATCGGCTCGGCCTGTTTGGCATCGCCCATGGCATCGAGCACGTTGGCAAGGTTGTGCAGGGTGGAAGCGGTGTCGGCATGGTCGTCGCCGAATACCTGCTGGCGGATGGTCAGCGCCCGGGCAAACAGCTGTTCGGCCAGCCGATACTGCTCGCGGGCATCCAGCAAGGTGCCCAGGTTGTGCAGGCTGGCGGCGGTCGCCGGATGGCTCGGGCCGAAGGCTGTTTCCACCACGCCAAGAGCCCGCTGATACAGCGTCTCCGCCTGCTCGTAATCATGTCCCGAGTACAGCAGGCCGGCGAGGTTATCGAGGCAAGCGGCGGTGGTCGGATGGCTGTTGCCGTAGTGCCGCTCGGCAAGCGTCAAGGCGCGCTCGTGCAAGGGCCGGGCAGCGGCGAAATCCATCGCCGCCTTGCGCACAGCGGCGAGGTTGCCGAGATGGGGAATCAGCTCGACGTGACGGGGGCCGAGGGTCTGCTCGCGCGCTTCCAGCGTTTGCCGGTAGAGCGCGCTAGCTTCGTCCAGCGCACCGCGCGCTTCCAGCAGCATCGCCAACTGATGCCGGGTGCCGTGCGTTTCCGGATGATCGCTGCCCAGCAGCTCCACCCGCACCGACAGGGCACCGCGCAGCAGCGGTTCTGCCTCATTACCGCGGCCAGCGTCGTTCAGCCAGGCGCCGTAAGCCGCATCCAGGGCGGCCCGGTCGATCGGCTCGAGCTCGCCGGCCATGGTCCGAGCCCGGACGAACAACGGCTCCAGCTCGGGCCGCTCCAGCAGATCCTGCAAGGCCCGCCCCAGCTGTACCACCAGTTCGACAAAGGCAGGCGCCGGCAACCGCTCGCGCCAGCCATCCAGGCGGCTGCCGTAGAACTCGATCAGCTCCGCTTCAGCACCCCACTCCCGCCAGCAGACCAGCAGATCGTCGCGCCGCTCCGGCTGCAGCAAAGCCTGCAGTACCTCGTGACTGCCCAGCCAGTCGGCCAGGGCCTGCCAGTGCGCCGCCGCAGGCAGCAGCCACGGCAGCACATCCAGTGCCTGCACCGCGGAGCCGGCGCCGCAGGCTTCGGCCAGCTCGAGATAAACCGCCTGCTGCTCGGCGCCATCGCGCAACAGCCGCCGCCGCACCGCATCCTGCACCTGGGCGCCGGCCAAGGCCCAGCCATTGGCGCCCGGATAAACCAATCCCTGCTCGGCCAGTCGCTCCAGCAGCGCCACTGGGCCAGGCAGTTTCGCCGCCAGCAGGTCGGCGGATAAGCCGCGCCGGGCTCCCCATAGGAGCCGCAGCAGTGCGGCGCTGTCTTCCACGACCGGCTCCAGCTCAGCCCGATCGCTGGCTAGCTGCGCGAAATCCACCGCTTCATGCTGCCAACCACGCCGGCGCAGCACCTCACAGGCAGTGCCGGGAGCAATCGAGGCGATCAGACGGATGCCGGGCGGCAGGTAGTGCGGCAGCCAGGCCATTTCCTCATCGGCCTCGCCGCCTTCAAGCGCGTCCAGACCGGTGATGACGACGACGACCTTGCCCAGAGCGGCGGCCCGCGCCAGCCAGTTCGGCAGGACTTCGATGCGGGCTTCCAGAGTCGTCGGCAGCGGCTCGCGCAGTCCGTGGCCCCGACGGATCCCGGCCAGCAGACGGAACAGCAAATTGCCCAGCTGCCGGCTTTCACGGGTGCAGCCAACGTGATGCACCAGTAGCAGGGTATCCGGGTGGGACTTACCGTAGCGGCGCGCCCAACTAGCGAGAGCGGCTGCACCGGCTTGGGTGTGGGGGGTTTCGATCAGCAGCGGCAGATCGCGGCGCGCGCAGTGCTGGTTGAGCCGGCGCGCCAGCGGCTGCGCCAACTCGGCGGCGGCGCCCAGCCACTCGCCATAAACGCTGTGGTCGGCCGCAGCCAGCTCGACCAGTCCGGGAAAATCTGACAGCTCACGCATTTAGTCGGTTCCTATGCCTGCAGAGCCGGCCTCGGTACGCAGGCGCGCTTCCAGCGCATCGCAGTCGGCCGGGGTATTGACGTTGAGGAAAGCTTCGGGGGTATCTTCGAAATCGGCCAAAGCCATGTGATGGCGCCCGTACCAGCGGTCTATCTTACGTTCACCGGCGGCCAGAAACTCCTCCAGACTGACCAACAGTGCTCGCGGCAACAGCGCGAACACCGGCTGCAGCCGCCCCGCTCCGGTCGCCACGGCCAGCTCCGCGTTCTCGCGCCGCACCGCCTCGCACAACCGCGCCACCAGATCCGGCGGCACCAGCGGCGAATCACATGGCACCGTCACTACCCATTCGGTAGCGCTGGCCGCAAGACCGCTGGCCATGCCGGCGAGCGGCCCGGCATAGTCGCCGAGACGATCGGCGACCAACGGCAAGCCGTACTGCGCATAGATCTCATGACTGCGGTTGGCATTGATCAGCAACGCCGCCGTCTGTGGCCGCAGCCGGTCGATGATGTGCTCGACCATAGGCCGGCCGGCAAGCGGCACCAGCCCCTTGTCGACGCCACCCATGCGGGTGGCTCGGCCGCCGGCAAGAATGACACCGGTAATGGAAGCGGCGGTCGGTTGGCTCATGCTGGAGCTCTCTCCTTGATCGATTGACGAAGGCCGCGCGAGTCATGGGCGCAGCCCTGAATTCAACGGTCGGTCGGACCCGGCCAGCGACGACTGGCGCAAGCAGCAACAGTAGCAGCGTGCAGCCGGCAGGCACAGCTCGCACTCCACCGGCAGCGGCCACCGTGTCATCGGCACTCAAATCACCAGGCAAGATGCGCGCCATATTTTTAGCGCCCCTCAAGTCGAGATTTACCGCTTCCCGCGTGCTATACCTTCATGAAAGGGACAGACTGACCCAGCCAACCGTGGCAGTGAGACAAAATTCCGCAAATTTCCTGCCGCGCTCTCGACTATTTTCTGTAGTCTAGGGTTTCTAGCTAGGCGGCCTTGTGCCCCCGCAACCAAGATCAGCACGCAGCGTGCGTGCATCACAAACTTTGAGAGATCGCGTCCATGAATCACCCTCTGGACGAGGCCGTAAGCAGAATATACTCGTCCCACCGCGGCGGCTCCTCCGCCAATCCGGTAGCAGCGCTGGTAGTCACCGGCGACCTCGAGGCCGCGGAATTCATGCGGTTCGCCCTGGCGAAACGGTGCGCCCTGGTCGAGCTGGTAACCACCGCCCGCCAAGCCGAGCAATTGCTCAGCCGCTGCCGTTTCGATGTCCTCATCGCCGACAACAGCCTTCCAGCAGCGAGAACCTGGATTTCTTCCTGGCGCGCCCAAGGCCATAACCTGCCGGTCATCCTGCTGACGGAACAGAAAATGCCGCTGCCGCCGGCAGGCGTCGAGGCGCTTATCAAGCCGTTTGCACTGGAGCAACTGCTCACAGTAGTCGATCGGGCGCTGAGCAGCAGCTCCGCACCCGAGGCGGAAGTTACGCTTCCGCTGCTCGACGATGAACCACCGCCTGGGCATCTCGCCAACATCATCTGCCACAGCGAAGCGATGCAGAACATACTGGCCACCATTCAGGTGGTGGCCAGCCGCAACACCACCGTACTGCTGCAGGGAGAGAGCGGCAGCGGCAAGGAGATCGCGGCCCAGTGTCTGCACCATTTCAGCGGCCGCAGAGGCGCTTTTGTGCCGGTCAACTGCAGCGCGATCTCGCCGGAACTGGTCGAAAGCGAGCTGTTCGGCCACACCAGAGGCGCCTTCACCGGCGCGGCGCAGGCGCGTCAAGGCCTGTTCAGTTACGCCGAGGGCGGCACCCTGTTTCTCGACGAGATCGGC
>DASULL010000180.1:0-11542 GCA_036278215.1 Gammaproteobacteria bacterium
GACTTCCACCAACTCGTCATCGTCGATGAATTCCAGCGCCTGTTCCAGGCTGAGCCTGATCGGCGGCGTCAGGATGATGTTCTCATCGGAGCCGGCGGCGCGGATGTTGGTCAGCTGCTTGGCCCGCATCGGGTTCACCACCAGGTCGTTGTCGCGCGAGTGGATGCCGATGATCATGCCTTCGTACACCTCGGTGCCGGGCGAGATGAACATCCGGCCGCGCTCCTGCAGATTGAAGAGGGCGAAGGCCAGTGCTTTGCCAAGACCGTTGGCGATCATCACACCGTTCTGACGGCTGCCGAAGCTGCCGGACTTGACCGGGGCATAGTGGTCGAACACGTGGTAGATCAGGCCGGTACCGGAAGTGGCCGTCATGAACTCGGTGCGAAAGCCGATCAGGCCGCGGGAGGGGATGATGTAGTCCAGGCGGACCCGGCCCTTACCGTCCGGCACCATGTTCTGCAGCTCGCCGCCACGTTCGCCGAGCTTTTCCATGACACCGCCCTGGTCCGTTTCCTCGACGTCCACGGTCAGCTGCTCGAACGGCTCCTGCTTGACGCCGTCGATCTCACGGATAATGACCTCCGGCCGGGAGACGCCAAGCTCATAGCCCTCGCGCCGCATGTTTTCGATCAAGACCGACAGATGCAGTTCACCGCGGCCGGAAACGCGGAAGCGATCCGGGTCTTCGGTCGGCTCGACCCGCAGGGCGACGTTATGGATCAGCTCACGGTTGAGCCGGTCGCGGATCTGGCGGGAAGTGACGTACTTACCGTCGCGCCCGGCCATGGGCGAGGTGTTGACCTGGAAGGTCATGCTCACGGTCGGTTCGTCCACGGTCAGCGGCGGCAGCGCTTCCGGGTGGGCCGGATCGGTGAGGGTATCGGAAATATTAAGTTCGCTAACGCCGGTGAAGGCGATGATGTCGCCGGCGCTGGCCTGCTCCACTTCCACCCGCTCCAGGCCCATGAAGCCGAGAATCTGCAGGAGGCGCGCCTGGCGCTTGTTGCCTTCGATGTCTATGACGGTCACGGGGCTATTGGTCTTGACCGTGCCGCGCTTGATGCGGCCGATGCCGATGACGCCAACGTAGCTGTTGTAATCCAGCGAGGAAACCTGCAGCTGGAACGGGCCGTTACGGTCCACATCCGGTGGCGGTACTTTGTCGACGATGGTTTGGAACAGCGGTGTCATGTCGCCGTCGCGCACGTCCGGATCGAGGCCGGCATAGCCGTTCAGGCCGGAGGCATAGACCACAGGGAAGTCGAGCTGCTCGTCGGTGGCGCCGAGACGGTCGAACAGATCGAAAGTCTGATCCAGCACCCAGCCGGGGCGGGCCCCTGGGCGATCGATCTTGTTGATGACGACGATCGGTTTTAGACCCTGTGCCAGCGCCTTCTGGGTAACGAAGCGGGTCTGCGGCATCGGGCCGTCGACGGCATCGACCAGCAGCAGCACGGAATCGACCATCGACATCACCCGTTCCACCTCGCCGCCGAAATCGGCGTGGCCGGGGGTATCGACGATGTTGATCCGGTACAGCCCGGCTTCGCCCGCAACCCGCGGGTCCTGCCAGGTGATCGCGGTGTTCTTGGCGAGGATGGTGATACCGCGCTCTTTCTCGATATCGCCCGAGTCCATGACCCGCTCGCCGACTTGGGTGCGGGCGTCGAGAGTGCCGGTCAGAAGTCGGTCAACCAACGTGGTCTTGCCATGGTCGACGTGGGCGATAATGGCGATGTTGCGAAGATTCTCAATCATAGGCGTGACCAGAGATCAGAGTTGAGAGGGGCAGATCTTGCCTTGGTTGGGCCTCCTCAAGGAGGCCCAACGAGAGCTGCTCAGTAACTACGGTTACGACGGGGGGCGCTGTTAGAGCCATTGGCAGAAGAGCGATAGCCGCCGCGACCCGCACCCGGCCGCGCACCGCGGCGCGGCCCTGGACGACGGCTTGCCGGTTGCGGCTCCGGTCGAGTCGGCTCCAGGCCTTCCACCACCGAGCGCTCCAGCTTACGGCCGGTCAGGCGCTCGATGCGGATCAGCTTGGGCCAGTCCTCGGCGTTTACCAAGGAGATGGCGGTGCCGGAATCGCCGCCGCGGCCGGTGCGGCCGATGCGGTGCACGTAGTCCTCGGGCGAGTTCGGCAGGTCGTAATTAACCACATGCGACAGCCCGCGAATATCCAGACCACGGGCGGCCACATCAGTTGCAACCAGCACCCGGATCTGGCGCCGACGTAGCCCTTCTACCGTACGGCGGCGATGGAACTGGCTCATATCGCCGTGCAGTGCTGCGCTGGCATGGCCGCGCTCCTGCAGCGAGCGGCACAGATCGTCGGCGCCGCGCTTGGTGGCGGTAAAGACAATCACCTGATTCAGCTGGCTGTCGCGCAGGATGTGCTCGAGCAGAGCACCCTTGTGGCGCTGGCCGTCGGCCTGATGCACCACCTGGGTGATGGAAGCGTGCTGCTCGCGCACCCCGGCCACCTGCACCCGTGCTGGATCGCGCAGCAGTTTCGCTGCGACCCGCTGAATGTTGCCTTCCAAGGTCGCCGAGAACAGCAGGGTCTGGCGTCCCGCAGGCGTCGCCGAGGCAATGCGCTCCACGTCTTCCAAAAAGCCCATGTCGAGCATGCGGTCAGCTTCATCCAGTACCAGCAGCTCCAGCCGCGAGTAGTCGACGCGGCCGCTATTCATGTGGTCGATCAGGCGGCCTGGGGTCGCGACCAGGATATCGAGCGGGGCGCGCAGCAGCCGCTGCTGCGGCGGATAGGCCTCACCGCCGACCACCGAGCCAAAGCGCAGGCGGGTGAACTTGCCGAGCTGGCGGATGCCGTCGGTGATCTGGCCGGCCAGCTCGCGAGTTGGCGTCAGAATCAGCACGCGCGGTCCGTGCCCGCCGCTGGCGCCGGGCTTTAGCAGTCGCTGCAATGCCGGTAGCACGAAGGCAGCAGTCTTGCCGGTGCCGGTCTGTGCCGACGCCATCAGGTCGCGGCCCTCCAGCGCGAACGGAATCGCCTGGCGCTGGATCTCGCTCGGCTCAGTAAAGCCGCAGGCGTCCACGCCACGCAACAGAACAGGATCAAGGTTCAAATTCTTAAAAGACACAGATAATCCTCGGCCGCCATGGCGGCATGATGAAAGTCGATGAGACGTGCCGAGGAGCTGCGACGCGCAGCGCTCCCTTACGAGGGGGGATGAACCACCCGGTTCCTGTGGACTCTGGCACGAGACTGCACAAGCAGCCGTGGGACGTCGCTAACCAGGAAGCCGTGGTCCTAAACACGAAGGGACGGTCAGAGACGTGGGGTCGCCCGAGGGCGAAGGGGCGGATTATACGGAAGTGGCGCTGAAAAAACCAGTCGTATCTGCGTGTACGAGGCGAGGTCGAGTGACTTTGAGAAAATCCCCCGGCGTTGGAGGGGCGCGGCCGAAGCCACGCCTTATAAGATAGGCGTCACTTATCGAGGACAGGGCGCCAACCCCGGGCGATCCTCCGAAGTAAACCTGCAGCCGTAGTTGGCTTGACTGATGACGGCTGGATCAAGGACGTCGTCACCTTCTGGTACCACGTCATGCTGTTCCCAGGCAGCCATAGCCTGGAATGCGGACCACTCTTCTTCGTTTTTGAAGTCACAGTGATTGATGGTGCGCATGGCGCGTTGAACCAGCCACTGGTCCGAGCCGTTTGCCGCAGCTCGTTCAGCATATATCTGCTGCATCGAGAACGGCACGAACAGATCGCCCAAGGTATGGATGCTGACTACAGGTACGTTGAACGCCCCGTTAACTTTTGGGATCCAGCGCAGTCCATCGCTCCGTGGAGCGTTTGCATCAGCATCTGGGGTTCTCGCTATGACGCTGTTGTTAAAGTCTTGCTCATCAGCGGACAAGTTGTCGGGCGCGGTTGTTTCCCAGCGATAGGTGATGTTTCTCGTGTCCAGCACGTTCTTATTGAGAATGCCGTTGATGTTGCCATTAGGCACACCGTACCCCAGCAGAAGATCGTGCCAGGCAGTAAGTTGCGAAGCGCCAATGCTGAGGGGGGCGGTTGGATGGTACATTGGCCGCTTTCCGCCGGACAGATTCATTAGGATGTCCAGCAACCGCTCGCCTTCTGGGGATGTGGGCGCGCCTGTCAAGACTATGCCTCCGCCTAGGTCGATGCTGCCATAGTCAACCCAGAGCGTTTCCTTGATTCGCGGCAGGATTTCCGTTTCGTAGTTTTCTGCCGTAACTTCTTCAGTGATTCCCGCTAACCGCTGTGCCGCGACGTTATAGGCTGCAAAGTAATTGAACAGCTCGGTGTCGCCCATGACACCGCACATCGGCACTGCGCCGGCGTATTCGACAACGTTGTTGGCGGTAGCCAGCGTTTCGGCTTCAATCGCCGCGCCAGCGACATGGCCGCCCATGGAATGTCCGATGATGTAGTACTTCGCGGGTGAGCCGTGGGCATTGCCGGTGAGCTGTTCGAATGCCAAGGCTAATGCATTGGTGTCCTCAACCCCGGAGCGGACGTCATAGTAGTTCGAGCTGTAGCTTGATGCAGCCCATGCGTATCTTGCCGCGATCAGCTCCTTCTGAATTCGGGGGGGCGTAACCGTTAGCTCTGCTCCCTCGCCGCGGTAGCCATGTGCGTACATGACGAGGATTCTGTTCCAGTTTTCTGGCACTTGTATCAGGTAGCTAGCTTGGCCGTGTTCCCCGTCATGTAGGCCGGCGTACAAGGTTGCGTCAGAAATATCCAGGGCTGCCAGCATCGCCTCGGAAGGGAGCGCAGCGGTAAATGTTCTTGTGTCCTGTTCACGTTCAGGCGCCGGAGGGGCTGGATTCTTGCTGCTCGAACCGTTGCAGCCTGCTAATAACGCTCCCGCAAACAAGACGACAGGAGCTATCTTCAGTAGGCGGCTGATATCCTTCTTCATTAGGGTTCTCTCCTCAGCTTCTTAGTATTTGTCGCCTAACTCTCCATGCCGGCTGAGAAATTTGTTCTTTTATTACGTGGCGACGTAGTACTAATGGACCGAGGGCAGGGTGCTGTCAAGGTAAGGTGTGGATCAGTCTGAGTCAAATATTTAAATAGTCTCGATAGCGCTTAGCGTCAGGTAATAGGGAAGGACGCTAAGGTTTGCTACGCTTCGCTGCTTCTTATAACGGGGCATAGCCCATGAACCTCAAAAACCTGGAAAAACGTCTCTGTTACCTAGTTGGTAACGCCATCCAGGACTATCGGATGATCGAGGACGGCGACCGGGTGATGGTTTGCCTGTCCGGTGGCAAGGACTCGTACACCTTGCTGGACGTGCTGATGCAGCTGCGGCTGCGGGCGCCGGTCCGGTTCGAGCTGATCGCGGTCAATCTGGATCAGAAGCAGCCGGGCTTTCCGGAGCATGTACTGCCGGAATATCTGAGCCGCATCGGCGTGCCGTTCCGAATTCTGGAGCAGGACACTTACAGTGTGGTGAAGCGGGTGGTGCCCGAGGGCAAGACCATGTGTTCCCTCTGCTCGCGGCTGCGCCGCGGAGCACTGTACAAAGCGGCGGGGGAGCTGGGGGTCACCAAGATCGCACTCGGCCACCATCGCGACGATATCCTGGCCACCTTTTTCCTCAACATGTTTTATGGCGGCAAGCTGGCTGCCATGCCGCCCAAGCTGCGCAGTAACGACGGCAAGCACGTGGTGATCCGACCGTTGGCCTATGTGCCGGAAAAATACACGGTCCGCTACGCCGAATTGAAAGAATTTCCGATCATTCCCTGCACCTTGTGCGGCTCGCAGGACAGCCTGAAGCGCAAGTTGACCGAGCAGATGCTGCGGCAGTGGGATCAGTTGGAACCGAAGCGCTTGACCAACATCATGCGCGCCTTGCAGAACGTCAATCCGTCACATCTGGCGGATAAGGATTTGTTCGACTTCGAATCCCTGGCGGGAGCCTTTACGCCGGATGGGGAGGACGATCCGCTGGCGGCGGTCGAGCAGGCGGGCTGGGTGGATAACACCGCCGACGGGCGGTTTGTGGTGGACTAGGGTGCGCGGCGCGCACCCTGGAGGAAGGACCCGTAGGTTTACATCTGCTCCACGACCCGGATACCTAGCAGGTTCAGGCCGGCCGCCATAATGGCTGCGGTCAAGCCGCACAGAGCGAGGCGGCTGCTGCGCGCAGGTTCTTCCGCCTTCAGCACCGGGCAGGCCTCGTAGAAGCTCATGAAAGCGCCGGCGAGGTCGTACAGATAGCCGCAGAGTACGTGTGGGACGCAATCGGCGGCCACCGTGGCGAGCGCTTCTTCGAACTGCGCCAGCTTGAGTGCCAGCAGCCGCTCGGCCGGTTCTTGCAGGACGATGGCGCCCTGGCCGCTGCCGCCTTCCAGCTCCCCGCGGCGGAAGATGCTGCGGATACGGGTGTAGGCGTACTGCATGTAAGGAGCGGTGTTGCCTTCGAAGGACAGCATGCTGTCCCAGTTGAAGATGTAGTCGCTGGTGCGGTTTTTAGAGAGATCGGCGTACTTGACCGCGCCTATACCAACCGCGGCGGCGACATCCTGGCGCTGCTGCGCCGGCAGGTCCGGGTTTTTTTCGCTGACCAGCCGAAGCGCGCGCTGCTCGGCCTCGTCCAGCAGGTCGATCAGCTTGACGGTGCCGCCGCTGCGGGTTTTAAACGGCCTGCCGTCTTCGCCCATCATGGTGCCGAACGGCAGATGCTCCAGCGTTACCGATTCATCCGCCCAGCCGGCGGCTCGCGCCAGCGCGAATACCTGCCGCAGATGCAGGTTCTGGCGGGCATCGACGAAGTACAGCAGCCGGTTCGCGTGCAGCGTGCCCACCCGGTAACGGATAGCGGCGAGGTCGGTGGTAGCGTAGAGGTAGCCGCCGTCGGACTTCTGCACGATGATCGGCAGAGGCTTGTCGTCCTTGCCGGTGAACTCCGGCAGGAAGACGCAGCGAGCGCCTTCGGATTCGGTCAGCAGACCTTTTGCCTGCAACTCCTCGACCAGCACCGGTAGGTCGTCGTTGTAAGCGCTTTCCGGCTTGGTGTCGGCCGGCGTCAGGGTCACGCCCAAGCGCTGGTAGACTTCCTCGCAGTGGCGCATCGATTCGTCGATGAAGGTCTGCCAAAGCAGTCGGCATTCCGGATCGCCTGACTGCAGCCGGACTACGTAGTCGCGGGCGGTGGTGGCGAAGGCCGGATCCTCGTCGTACAGGCGCTTGGCGTCGCGGTAGAAGGCTTCCAGATCGGCCAGTTGGGTCGACAGATCGGCCTCATTCTCGGCCCGCAGCCGCACCATATACGCGATCAGCATGCCGAACTGGGTGCCCCAGTCGTCGACATGGTTCTGCCGGATGACTTTGTGGCCGAGGAATTCCAGTACCCGCGCCACGGCATCGCCGATGATGGTGCTGCGCAGATGGCCGACATGCATCTCCTTGGCCAAGTTAGGACCTGAATAGTCGACTACGACGGCCTGCGGCTCGGGGGCGCGACGTACGCCAAGGTGCGAATCGGTCGCGGCAGCCGACAGCTGGCTTGCCAGCCAGTCGTTACGCAGGTGGATGTTGATGAAGCCCGGCCCGGCAATCTCGACTTTGTCGGCCAGGTCGGTCAGATCCAGGTGCTGTAGGACCGTCTGAGCAAGCTGGCGCGGGTTGATTTTGGCGGCTTTGGCGGCAGCCATCACGCCGTTGGCCTGGTAGTCTCCGAACTCCGGGCGGGCGGCTTGCTGCACAAGTGCCGGTCCTGACGCCCCGGCGGCGGCAAGCGCCTGGCTGACCCGTTGTTCCAGTTGCTGGCGGATATTCATGCGTCTCGATTACTCCCCTGTCGACGGCTGCCGGCGCGTGAAAGGCGCTTATGATAGTCGATTGGCGCCGCGCCAGGGGTCGGGGAGGCAAAGAAAGGGAGCCGACGGTGCTTGCTCGGTCGCTACCGCTGGCGATCCTGGGTGAGATGAAGGTGGCAAAACCGGGGTTAAGGTGTCGCCCTCCGCACGGTCATGCGGTAGAAAGTACGGGCCGGAGCCGGGCGGGTCATACCCGCGTTTTCCCTCGTCCGAGCAAGCCGCCAATGAGCGCGATAGCAAACAGCACTACAAAGATGAAAAACAGCACCTTGGCGATACCGGCAGCCGCGCTGGCGATGCCGCCAAAACCGAACACGGCGGCAATCAGCGCAATGATGAAAAAGGTGAGTGCCCATCCAAGCATGTCGAAGTCCTCTTCTGCCCGAATCCTGCGCACAGGCGCCATTCGTAATAAAGAAAATAATGGGGATCGCGGCTCGGTGTTCAAATACGCAAAGAGGGCCGTCGCTGTTGGGCGCTGCCGAATTCTGGCAGCAATCGGTTGCGGGCTGTATCTGTCGGCCGCGCTGCTTGGGCTGGTTTCTGCGGCTGCCTGGGCAGCGCCACGAGTTAGTGTAGTGGCGCTCTTCAGCGACAAAGCGATGGTGGAAATCGATGGCCGCCGGCAGTTGCTTGCCGTCGGACAGAGCACGCCGGAGGGGGTGCGGCTGCTGGCGGCATCTTCAAGCGAAGCCATGCTAGAGATCGACGGACAGCGGCAGACCTTGAGACTCAGTCGGCAAGTGGGCGGCAGCTATGCAGCGCCGGCCGCTCGGCAGCAGGTCCAGGTTGTTCGGGATGATAACGATCGGTTTATCACCACGGGCAGCATCAATGGCATGACGATGTCGTTCCTGGTCGACACCGGTGCCAATGTGGTGGCGCTAAACGAACGCGATGCGGTACGGGCCGGCATCGATTACCGCCGCGGCGCACGGGTTTTGGTCAGTACCGCAGGCGGCTCCACTTCCGGGTATCAGGTAGTGCTGGCGCGGGTTGATGTGGGCGGAATCAGCTTGCCGAACGTCGCTGCGGTGGTGCTGGAAGGGAGCAGTCCGAGCACGCCGCTGCTCGGTATGTCGTTCCTTGGCCGTCTGAAGATGCGCCATGAGGGTGCCTTGCTGGTCCTCGAGCAGATGCATTGAGCGGCGGCGTATATACTTGATCCACATCATATCTGCGCCGGTTCGCTTGGCTCACCTGGCATCGTCGGGTTATCATTTCGGGCTGCCGTCATTTCCGGCCAATCTGGTTGCGAAACATACACTGCTGAATGGATTGTCTGGGTAGGGCGCCACGAGCATTTTTCTCGCGGTCGACCCTGTGGAAGGGCCGCACCGAGCGGCCGTCATTGAAGTTATAAAGGCTGAGGCATGAAGATACTCGTCGCTGTCAAGCGGGTAGTCGACTACAACGTCAAGGTGCGCGTCAAAGCGGACCAGACGGGCGTCGAGCTCGCCAACGTCAAGATGTCGATGAACCCGTTCGACGAAATCGCGGTGGAAGAAGCCGTCAAGCTCAAGGAAGCAGGTGTCGCCTCGGAAGTGGTGGCGGTTTCTCTTGGCAGCTCCGGCTCGCAGGAGACCCTGCGGACGGCGCTGGCGATGGGTGCGGATCGCGCCATCCTGGTCGAGTCGGACGCTGATCTGCAGCCGCTGGCCGTTGCCAAGCTGCTGGCCAAAGTGGTCGAGCGTGAGCAGCCGAAGCTGGTCATTCTCGGCAAGCAGGCGATCGATAGCGATGCCAGTCAGACCGGGCAGATGCTCGCGGCACTGCTCGACTGGCCCCAAGCCACCTTCGCTTTCAAGGTGAACGTGTCCGGCGATGAGGCTGAAGTCACGCGCGAGATCGACGGCGGCCTGGAGACGGTAGCGATGACGCTGCCGGCGATCGTCACGGTCGATCTGCGCCTCAATCAGCCGCGCTACGCCACGCTGCCGAATATCATGAAGGCCAAGAAGAAGCCGCTCGACAAGCTGACGCCGGACGAACTGGGTGTGGACGTTGCGCCGCGCCTGACGGTGCTGAAGGTCGAAGAGCCCGCCAAGCGTAAGGGCGGTGTCAAGGTCGCCGACGTTCAGGAGTTGGTGGCAAAGCTCAAGAATGAAGCGAAGGTGATCTAAATGGCTGTTCTCGTCATTGCGGAACACGATAACGCCGCCCTGCGCGGCTCCACGCTTAACACCATCGGCGCTGCCCGCAAGATCGGCGGCGACATTACAGTGCTGGTTGCCGGCAGTGGCTGCCGTGCCGCAGCTGAAGCCGCGGCCGCAGCCGAGGGCGTTTCCCGCGTGCTGCTGGCAGACGCTCCGGCGCTGGAGAACCCGTTGGCGGAGAATCTGGCTGCGCTGATCATCGGCGTTGGCAAGGATTTCAGCCATGTGCTGGCGCCGGCTACCACGTTCGGTAAGAACTTCATGCCGCGGGTGGCTGCCAAGCTCGATGTAGCACAGATCTCCGACATCATCGGCGTCGACTCCGAAGATACCTTTAAGCGGCCGATCTACGCTGGTAACGCTATCGCCACGGTGAAGTCCAGCGACCCGATCAAGGTGATTACGGTGCGTGTCACCGCCTTCGATCCGGTGGCCAGCAGCGGTGGCAGCGCTGCCATCGAAGACGTGGCGGCGCCGGCGGCAGCTTCGAACGTGCGGTTCCTGCGTCAGGAGCTGACCAAGTCCGATCGGCCTGAGCTGGCAGGTGCCCGAGTGGTCGTTGCCGGCGGTCGCGGCCTGCAGAGCGGCGAAAACTTCAAACTGCTGGATGCGCTGGCCGACAAGCTCGGCGCTGCGGTTGGCGCTTCCCGTGCCGCCGTCGACGCCGGTTTCGTACCCAACGATTACCAGGTCGGTCAGACCGGTAAGATCGTTGCTCCCGATCTGTACATCGCGGTCGGCATCTCCGGTGCGATCCAGCACCTGGCTGGCATGCAGGGCAGCAAGGTGATCGTTGCCATCAACAAGGATGAGGAAGCGCCGATCTTCCAGATTGCCGACTATGGCTTGGTCGCTGATCTGTTCGAGGCGGTGCCGGAACTCACCAAGGCGCTGGGCGGCTAACGGTCGCGACGACTCTTCGTTTCCCTCTCCGGTTGCCGCCGGGGAGGGAATACGGGCAATAAAAAAGCGGGATGATGATCATCCCGCTTTTTGTTTGAGACCCGAAAAGCTTACATGTTCGGGTAGTTCGGTCCGCCGCCGCCCTCCGGCGTGACCCAGACGATGTTCTGCGTCGGGTCCTTGATGTCGCAGGTCTTGCAGTGGACGCAGTTCTGCGCGTTGATCTGCAGCCGCTCCGAGCCATCGGCTTCCGTCACGAACTCGTACACCGCTGCCGGACAGTAACGGCTCTCCGGACCGGCGTACTTGGCGAGGTTGACCTTGACCGGGATCGACGGATCTTTCAGGGTCAGATGGACCGGCTGGTCTTCCTCGTGGTTGGTGTTGGAAATGAACACCGAGGACAGCCGATCGAAGGTCAGCTTACCGTCCGGCTTCGGGTAGTCGATCTTCGGGCACTCGGCCGCCGGCTTCAGGCACTCGTGGTCAGCCTTCTTGCGGTGGATGGTCCAGGGGATCCGGCCACGCAGCACGAATTGCTCGATGCCGGTCATGACGGTGCCGACGTACAGCCCCTTCTTGAACCACTGCTTGAAGTTGCGCGCCTTGTGCAGCTCGTCCTTCAGCCAGGAGTTTTCGAAGGCT
>DASULL010000181.1:0-6826 GCA_036278215.1 Gammaproteobacteria bacterium
CGATTTCGAAGTCGATGTCGAAGGCATTGGCTGGGCCTGTTTCAGATTGGTGGTTTATGCCGCGCTCGTTCCGCCTTTCACAAGGCAGCGTCGCGCCGATTGGCTACCATGATTCCGGATCGCAGTGAGGATTACGCTTGCAGTTTCCCGTGGTCGCCGTATCTGTGGTCGGTCTATTCAGCACCTTACACTGCGTCAACATGATGCGGTGGCATCATCGGCGCTCCCACCTACGCCTGCCCAAAGAAGTAAGTGGCGATGGCCGCGGCTCATCGGTCAGCCACTGCCTATAGCGTAGGCCGTATCAGCAGTCGTGCCGCCAGCCGCCGCGCCAGCGGGCCTCTGATCATCATTAATTGCGCCGCCTTACCGGATGGCTGCGCCGAGCTCGAGGGAAATGGCAGCTTGCATTGGTCTCTGCCCCTTTAACGGGAGACGTGGGGCGCGATCGGTTCGCCGGAATCGCGCTCCGCGACGGCCTGCTTGAAGCCGACCTCTTCGGCGCGCTGCTTGAACCAGACGCCTTCCGGCGAGTGCCGGGCGATGCCGTCGAACAGAGTCGAGAACATCTGCGTCGTGGTCAGCCCCATGTTGTCGAAGGCTGAGTTGATCATCAGCTTGCTCATCATCAGTTGGTTACGCGGCACGCTGGAGATACGCTGTACCAGTCGCTCGACGGTAGCATCGAGCTCGGTTTCCGGTACCGCATCCAGAACCAGTCCCATCTCCTTCGCCTGCGTGCCGGTGACCAAATCGCCGGTAAACAGCATGCGTTTGGCCCGCTCAGCCCCCAGACGATAGACCCACATGGCGGGCGACGGGATGCCCCACACCCGGGCCGGCGGGTAACCGATCTTGGCGTCTTCGGCCATGACGACCAGATCGCAGCAGAGGGCGATGTCGCTGCCGCCGGCGACGGCGTGGCCGCGGACTTTAGCGATGGTGGGCTTGTAAGAGCGCCACAGCGACATGAACTTCTGCGTGTTGCCATACATCAGCTCGAAGTCGACCATCGGGTCCCACGGCATTTCCTGCTGACCTTCGTTGCTGCCGGGCGTCTGAGCGTAATGCTCGAGGTCGTAGCCGCTACAGAAAGCGCGGCCGGCTCCGGTCAGCACGATGGCATGCACGCTCTTGTCTTTGTTGGCTAGAGCGACCGCCTCGCTGATCTCGGTAGGCATATACTCGTCGATGGCGTTTAGCCGCTCCGGCCGGTTGAGCGTGATCGTGGCGACACGGCCGTCGACGGCGTAGGAAATACTTTGGAAAGACATCGCTCCTCCTCAAAAGCGCGGCTTGTTACGGCAACTTGCAATATATGAATAGAGGTGTAAGCGAGGGCGGGCCTGTGTCAAGTCTGCCTGGCGCCGCGGGCGCTGAATATGGAATCCGCTGCTGCCCGAAGAGCTTGCTGGACCTTCGCCTCGGCTCGAAGTGGCTGCCTTGCTGCCGCGATTCGGGGCGATCGGCCGTTTGCTCTGGCTGGGGCGCCTGGGAGTGGGGGCGGCTGAGTAAGCAGGCGCGCCCGGCGCAGCAAAGAAAACCGTCTACACTCTGCATGAAGCTGACGCAGGTCGAGCCCTGATGGGCTCCCGGGCGCCCGCGGGAGCGATTATCGAGGAGCGGTTTGTATGAGTGTGGAGTCAAGGTCTGGCGAGCTCGACGCAGCCGTAGTGCAGCGTGTTCGGGCGAGCTTCGAGCGGCAGGGCATGATGCACCATCTTGGTGCGGAGATGGCATTCGTCGAGCCGGGCGAGGTGCGTATCCGCATGCCCTACCGGCCGGAGCTGACCCAGCAGCATGGGTTCTTCCACGCCGGCGCTACCAGCGCCATCGCTGATTCGGCAGGAGGTTACGCCGGCTTTACCCTGTTTCCTGCGGGCAGTTCCGTGCTCACGGTGGAGTTCAAGATCAATCTGGTGGCGTCGGCCCGCGGCGATTATCTGGAGGCGGTGGGCAAGGTGGTACGCTATGGGCGCACCC
The DNA here is from genome assembly GCA_036278215.1 of Gammaproteobacteria bacterium. Lineage (GTDB taxonomy): Bacteria > Pseudomonadota > Gammaproteobacteria > Nitrococcales > AK92 > JAAYIK01. Next base: position 1,984 of record DASULL010000181.1, read on the forward strand.
TCACTATCTGCCAGCTCGAAGTCTTTGGGGTAACGGGCGGTGAGCGCACGCTGGTGGCGATAGGCCAGCAAACGCTGATGTGCCTGTTGGACAAGCCGGAGCGGCCCGGTTAACCGCTCTTTATTCGCTGGTCGTTACGCCGAAGCAGGCGTTCTGCTGGAACCCCCTAATCCCCTTCAAGACCTTACGGGTCTTGTGGGGAGACTTCAGAATCTGCTCTCCCTTTGCTTGTCGCCATGTTTGCTGACCAACCCATCGTTGCTCTTGCGTAGCTTGATGGCGCCTTTGTCGATCATTTAAAGGCAGGCTTGAACGGCATGGCGGAAAGGGAGGGCAACGGTGCGGATATGGGGCCGTCAGTGCTCAGGGGATATCACAAACACAGTCTCTGATACATCTCATCTGAGCCGTCGAATTTTTCCAGCTTCAGTGCTTGCTCTGGCTTTTCCTTGTCGAAAATCACGCGCTCCATCAGGCTGCAATTCATCAGGTACGAATGTGTCTCAGCGCGTTCGATCGGATCTTTGTAAAAGGTATATAAGTAGTACTCAACCAGTGTTTCACCGTTTTGCTCACCCCTCTTGCTGCGCCCATCAAAAACCGTGAAGGCATTGGTTGATGGCCAGAAATAACTCCAGGGTCTGAAAAAGCTTTTATTTTGCTGTGTTGAAATAATGCTTGCGTCACGCGGCATTTGGCCGGATTTGAATGGAAACCAGCTGTAATCGTAGTAGGCAAGGTAGCCAATCATGGCGGCGCCTGCCGATACCGAGATCAACCATTTTGGCAAGCGGTTCCGCGACAGCTTGCGCAGGAGGAACATCAACCCGCCTGCACACAGGCCCATGATGAATACGGCGATTAGGTGCCAGATCAAGGTCGCTCTCCGGTAAGCGGAAGTTTCACTAAAAAAGTGGGCTTTCAAAAGAAAGCCCACTTGGATCAAACCTCAGCGAGATTGCTAGGTTTTCGCGCTAACGGGAGTGGGGTAACGCACCCGACGCACCATGTCCTGGATCTCCGCTGACGGCTTCTCCGTGGCCAGCGAGACGACATTGGCGACGATCAAGTTGGCAATTGCGCCGATTACACCGCATGACAGCGGGGAGATACCCAGTATCCAGTGCTCCGGCGTATTCGGGAACACGTTGGTGTCTGGGATGAAGAAGAAGCCAAGGTACATGAAGATGTAGCCGACGGTGACGAACGCACCGGCCAACATACCCGCGATTGCACCCTTGCTGTTGATGCGCTTGTTGAATATCCCCTGGACTATGCACGGGAACAGCGTGGCAGCGGCCATACCAAAGGCCAGTGCCACTGTCTGTGCAGCAAAGCCTGGCGGATTGAGTCCCAGCCAGGTGGCAACGATAATCGCGCCTGACATCGCTATTCGGGCGAACATCATCTCCTGCTTGTCCGTGAGATGTGGCATCAGCGTGTTCTTCAGCAAGTCATGACTGACCGCTGAGGAAATGGCCAGCAACAGGCCGGATGCTGTAGACAGCGCTGCCGCGATACCACCTGCTGCCATCAGGCCGATGAGCCACGCTGGCATGTTGGCGATCTCAGGCAGTGCCAGGACCAGGATGTCGTTGTTGACGGTCAACTCACTGCCGGTCCAGCCACGCTCGGCCCCCGTGCCCGCAGAAAAAGCCGCGTTTTTGTCGTTGTAGTACTGGACACGGCCATCGCCATTCTTGTCTTCAAACTTGAGAAGACCGGTGACTTCCCAGTTCTTGAACCACTCGGGGCGGTTTTCATACGACAGCGCCGGCTGATCGGTGCCTTCCGGGTAGACGGTTTCCAGCAGGTTCAGACGGGACATGCCGGCGAGCGCAGGCACAGTGGTGTAGAAGAGGGCGATGAATACCAGCGCCCAGCCCGCGGACCAGCGTGCATCGCGAATGTTCGGCACGGTGAAGAAGCGGATGATGATGTGGGGCAGGCCGGCGGTACCGACCATCAGGGTCAGGGTGAACAGGAACATGTTCCACTTGTTGGACACATCCGCCGTGTAATCCTGGAAGCCCAGATCACGCACCACTTGATCGATCTTCTGCAGCAACGGCATGCCAGATGCCGAATGGGTACCGAACAGGCCGGTCTGCGGCAGGAAGTGGCCAGTCATCATCAGCGACAGATAGATAGCCGGAATGGTGAAGGCCAGGATCAGTACGACGTATTGCGCTACCTGGGTGTAGGTCACGCCCTTCATGCCACCGAGCACGGCGTAGATGAAGACCACGATCGCTGAAATGATCAGCCCGGCCTCGACGCTCACCTCGAGGAAGCGGGCGAAGGCCACGCCCGCGCCGGTCATCTGCCCAATTACATAGGTCAAGGAGATGACGATCAAGCAGACCACGGCGACCACACGAGCGGCCTTGCTGACATAACGCTTGCCGACGAAGTCGGGCACAGTGTAGGTGCCGAAGCGACGCAGGTATGGCGCCAGCAAGGTGGCGAGCAATACATAGCCACCGGTCCAGCCCATGATGAACGAGGAGTTGACGTAGCCAACCGAGATCAGACCGGCAACGGAAATAAATGATGCCGCTGACAGCCAGTCTGCTGCGGTCGCCATGCCGTTCAGGGTCGGATGTACGTTACCGCCAGCGATATAGAACTCGCGGGTAGAGTGTGCACGCGACCAGATCGCTATGACCAGGTAGAGGATGAATGAACCAATGACAAAAGTCATGTTGATGGCAAATTGGCTCATGGATTATTCCTCCATACCAAATTTCTTGTCGAGCTCGTTCATTCGCCAGGAATAGAAGAACACGAGCGCAAGAAAGGTCAAGATCGAGCCTTGCTGGGCGAACCAGAAGCCCATATCAGCACCGCCAATTCTGATGCCCATCAGGAATGGACGCAGCAGAATGCCAAAGCCATAGGACACCGTTGCCCAAATAGACAAGCAGATCAAGATAAGGCGCAGGTTGGCTTTCCAATACGCCTCATCTCGTTCGGTTGTTCCGTTGGCCATGGCACGTTCAGTTCTTGTGTTAGCCACGACGCGTTCAGTTATTTCGTTAGCCATGAGAGGCCTCTCCTCCGTTTTTTAGTTATGGCAACATTGACTATCTGCAATCTGGGCGTAGCGACAATTTTTTCTCCTCTGTTTGTGGTGGGTGTTTAACGTTTTTCACCCAATCAAAAATCCGTTTATCAACACAATTCCCTATAATTGATACTCCAGGCTCAGTTTGGCCTGTAGTTTGCGTGCCTGACGAAAGGCTTCTTTCAAAATACGGCGATCCAGCTCGTTGAGCGTGTCTGGATCGATGTGGTTGCTCAGCGGCTGCCCCTGCCCGGCCTGACGACGATGCGCGCGCATGCGCAGCAGCTGGATGAAGTGGTACGACTCGCGCCACGCGGCGGCATCGCCCGGCGTGAGGCCACCGGCCTCGGCAACCCGGTCCAGGCGCGCCCCGGTGTTGGTCTCGCGGACTCGGTTGGCCAGTGCTAGCAGGCGAGCGCCATCGACGAACGGCGTGACTCCCTGAATTTTCAGGTCGAGGGTGTTCGGGTATGCGCCGCCGCGCGAAACGGCAAAGTCGCGAATCAGGCCGAGAGGCGGGCGGTTACGCAGGGCGTTGGCGGCCATCTGGCGCCGGAAACGGCTATTCTCGGCCACCTTCTCGGTCAGCCAGTCACGCAGTTCACGGGCGGGCGTTTCGTCGCCATGGAGGGGGCGGAAGTCGAAAAAGATAGTCGCCTTCAGCAGGTGCTCCGACGTGCCCTGCTCGATCCAGCGATTGAACCGGTCGCGCCACTCCTCCAGGCTCAGGCAACACTCAGGATTGCTCGCCATGATGCCGCCGTCGCAGAGCGGAAAGCCGCACTCGGCCAGCGCGTCGTTAATCCTTTTCGCCAGCGGCAGCAGGGCTTGCCGAATCTCATCGGCACGGCGGCCTTCCGGGACCCGGAACAGGATGCCGTTGTCCTGATCGGTACGCAGAGTCTGTTCGAAACGCCCTTCGCTGCCGAAAGAAAGCCAAGTAAACGGCGGGAGCGCCGCGCCATGCTCGGCCAGCACCAGGGTGATCACTCGGCGTGTGACGTTGTCGTTGAGGGTGGTGATGATCTGCGTCAGCTGATCGACCGAGGCGCCCTGCGCCAGCATCTGATCAATGAGCCGATGCACGTCCCCTTCGACTCGGGCCAGTGCCGAAACACTATCGGCACGGCCAATGGCCCGGCTGAGGCTGGCCAACCCGACCCGCTGGAGGGAGAAGAGGTCACGTTCAGAGAGGACGCCGACCAGTCGCCCGCGCTCCACCACGCAGAGGTGCCCAAACCCCTTCTGCGCCATCAGTAGCGCCGCCTCGTACGCCATCGCCTGCGGCGGCAGCGACAACGGTCCGCGGGTCATCGCCTCGGCGATGGGAGTATCAAGGCTGGTCTGGGGCAGGGCGACACGGCTCAGTACATCGTGCAGCGTGAATACTCCGAGCGGCGCCTGATCGTCGTCGGTGATGATGATGCTGCCGATATGTTCGGCGCGCATCCGCTCCAGCGCCTCCTTGAGCGGCGTCTCCGGGCGGCAGGCGACCGGCTGGCGGCACACGAGCGACCGCAGCGGCGCGCTCAGGGAGGTGCCCTCGGAGATGCGGGTGGCCGTGGAGGCCTGCGCGCTGCGCAGGGCATGGTCGAGCAGGTTGGCCAGGCGGCGCGTGCAGAAGTCGCGGAACACCGCGCTCTTTTGCAGCAGCTTGTCGAACTCCTCTCGCGGCAGCTCGAAACAGAAGGTGTCCTCGGCCGCGCGCGCGATGGTGCGCACCGGCCGGCTGGCCAACAGCGCGCCGATGGGGAAACATTCACCGGCAACCAGTTC
>DASULL010000182.1:0-2173 GCA_036278215.1 Gammaproteobacteria bacterium
GCAACGGCAGGCAGCAAAACCCGCTGGTCGCGGCACTTAGGACACTGCGATATGCTAATGCGCCCCGCTGACAGCAATAGGAACAACGCAGCATGCAACTCTACATCAAGCCCGGCGCCTGCTCGCTGGCGCCGCACATCGCCCTGCGTGAAGCCGGTTTGCCGTTCGAACTGATGAAGGTCGATCTGGCCGGCAAGACGCTCGAAGACGGCAGCAACTTCCTCGCCATTAATCCGAAGGGCCAAGTGCCGGCGCTGGTGCTCGATGGCGGAGAGATCCTGACCGAGGGCGCCGTTCTTCTGCAGTACATCGCCGACCAGGCGCCTGCCGCCAAGCTGCTGCCGGCCGCTGGCAGCTTGGCGCGCTACCAGGCGCTGGCTTGGGTGAACTTTGTCGCCACTGAGCTGCACAAGGGGTTCACGCCGTTGTTCAAGCCGAACACGCCGGAGAATTACAAACCGCTGGTTCGGGAACAGCTGGCCAGCAAATTCGCCTTCCTCGACCAGCATCTGGCTGAATCCGCTTATCTGGCCGGGGCCGATTACACGGTGGCCGACATCTACTGCTTTGTCGTGCTCGGCTGGGCGCGGCACGTCGGCGTCGACTTCAACGGCCTGACCCACCTGCAGGCCTACCAGGCACGTATTGCCGACCGCCCAGCAGTCCGCGCGGCGCTTGTGGCCGAGGGCCTTGCCTGACGCTTGCTCAGGCCGGAGCGAGCAGGGGGCGCTCGGACGAAGCGCCCCCTGCTCTGCGGCGGCCGAACTGCCGAGGGCCGCGCTTGACCACGATGGCGGTTACAAAGCCGAGAGGTGAGCGTTTTACCTTCGGCCTGGGCGATCTCGGCCCTTTGCTGTTGGGCTGCCGGCGCTAGCCGCCGACTGGGTTTGGCCGTCTTTTATAGCGGCACCGCCCGCTGCGTTTCACGGTTATCTCCACAACGGTTATCCGGTTGCTATCAGGGCATTTCGGTATCCGTTGCGTCCCCGCCAATGCCGAAGCCGACACCGCCGTCGAGGCGGTCTTGCTGCGGGCTTCGTTTCAAATCCAAGCGAGCAGACATATCTGTGTGCTACCAGGAGACAGCAACTTTCTCCCGGCGCCGGCCGAGCGGCTGTGCGGCGAACGCCCGCCGACGCTGTCCGCCGGTAGCGCCGCACGATCAGGGCTGAGCTCGCTGCGCCGCGGCGATTTGCGCTGGCTCACCGATCAGGCGGCAGTTCTGTAGCAGACTAAGGGCGTGGTGACCGCGCCCGTGGGAGCAGTGGCCATGGCCGAGCAAGAGGTCAGGATTCGGCTGACACAGCAGCGGGACTACCAGTACCAAGTCGACTTCGGCGCCGGGCCGCCGCCTTTGCTGGTCGACGAATCGCCGCCGCTGGGCGGTGACGCCGGCCCCAATCCAGTGCAGTTGTTGCTGACCGCAGTCGGCAACTGCCTAGCCGCCAGCCTGCTGTTCGCGCTGCGCAAGTTCAAGCTGCCGCTGCAGCCCGTCAGAGCCGAGGTCGACGGCGCGCTGGGACGCGAGCAAGGCCGGCTGCGGGTGATCGGCATCGACGTGCGGATCGAGCTCGACCAACCGGTGGCGGAGTCGTCGCTGTATCTGCAACGGGCTCTCGATCAGTTCCAAGGCTTCTGCACGGTGACTGAGAGCGTCGGCAAAGGCATTCCGGTCCGGGTTCGGGTGGTCGACGCCGACGGTCGTACGCTCAAGTGAGTAGCCAGCGACCAGCCTAGTTGGTCCTTGCCCTCGGCGCTGCATCCGGTGCGTTCGGCGCCGGACTTACATGCCGCAGCACCGCATCCGCCTCGGCCTGACAGCCGTCCGCCATAGGAGCGGGCGCCGTGCTTGCTTGGCGGCGTATTTGGAATAAATCTGCACATGTTTAGATCGTCGCTGACGTATCGCCTGGATTTCCTGCTGCGGCCACCGCGCCCGGCGATCCTGTTCGCGCTCCGGGTGCTGGTAACTGCGCTACTGGCACTGCTGCTGGCCATACTGCTCGGCCTGAAGAACCCGCACTGGGCCACGATGACCACCATCGTGGTAGCCCAGCCGACCCGGGGCGCCGCCTTTGCCAAGGGGTTCTACCGGATCGTCGGCTCGCTGATCGGCGCTGCGGCCGGTGTTGCCATGCTGGCGCTGCTGCGGCCGTATCCGGCGGCGCTGATC
>DASULL010000183.1:0-3775 GCA_036278215.1 Gammaproteobacteria bacterium
GCCGGGGAGCAGGCGTTCCTGCTGGCCGCCCCGTCCGGCAGCGGCAAATCCACTACCTGCTGGGGGCTGCTCCACCACGGCCTGCGCTATTTGAGCGATGAGCTCGCGCCGATCGATTTGGCCAGCGGCCGCGTTCACCCCTATCCCCGGGCGCTTTGCCTGAAATCGCCGCCGCCCCAGCCCTACCAGCTCCCGGCCGGCACGCTCGTTACCGGCCACCGCCTGCACGTGGCGCCGGCCCACCTGCCGTCGCCCGTGGTAACGGCACCGCTGCCGCTCGCAGCCCTGGTCTTCGTCGCGCACGACCCGCAGGCGACACGGCCGAGCCTGACGCGGCTGAGCCCAGGCGAAGCAACCGCCCACCTTTACCCGAATCTACTCAACGCGCTTTGCCACCCGGCCGCGGGGCTGACTGCCGCTGCCGGGCTTTGCACCGAGTATCCGTGCTTTAGCCTGACGACGGCACGGCTCGACGAGAGCTGCCGGCTGCTGCTGGCCGGCCTGCCGCGAGAGCGCGCGGTGAAGCCTGTACTGGATGGCCGCTCGGTCTAGGGCAGCGAATCTACAAATCTATTAGGAAAGCTCCCGTCGCCGCCGCAGACCCGTGCATGCTACGCAGTGCGTTTGCCGACTTTGCTATTACACTGCCTGCCCATCTCAACCAGCCGTTCGACTCAACACCCATGCACTACGGCATCACCGACCTGGGCACCTTCGTCCTGGGCACGATCATCATCATCCTGTTACCGGGACCGAACTCCATGTACGTCATGGCGACCGCGTCGAAGTTCGGCATCGGCGCCGGCTTTCGCGGCGCCTTCGGGATCCTCGCGGGCGACCTGATACTCATGGTGCTGGCCGCGGGCGGAGCCGCCTCGCTGGTCCAGACCACGCCGGCCCTGTTCGCCGCGCTGAAGTACGCGGGCGCGCTGTATCTCGTGTATCTGGGAATCAACCTGGTGCGATCGGCGCTGCGGGACTGGAAGGGCTTGGCGACGGCGCCGACCGAACAGCGCGCTTGGGACGAAGCGCGGCCGTTCCGGGTCGCCCTGACGATCAGCCTGCTCAATCCCAAGGGCATTCTGTTCTTCGTCTCGTTCTTCGTGCAGTTCGTCTCGCCGGACTACCCGCAGCCGATAGTGCCCTTCCTCATCCTGGGCGTCATCGTCCAGATCTGCAGCCTGCTGTACCTCTCCGCCCTGATCTTCGGGGGCGCCTATCTGGCAAGCGTATTCAGCCAGCAACGGCGGCTGGCGGCCCTGGCCACCGGGTCGGTGGGCGGCTTGTTCGTCGCCTTTGGGCTTAGGCTGGCGCGGGCCGGTCTAGGGTAGTGCTTGCTCGAAAGAGCTGAAACCAAACCGGAGTATGTGGTGAGCACGGCTGGCGGGCCGGCGAAGAAAATGAATTTGCCTTTTCCGCCGCTTGAGAGCTCGGCAGCCAAGCTGCCGAGCTCCGGTTGCGCCTAGGACTGGCCGGGCTTTTTCCGCACTACGACCGTGCCGGCCAGTTTATCGTGCCAGCCTTGCTTCTTCGGGTCCCAGGCCACCCATAAGAGCCCCAGAAAGAACGGGATGATGGATACGTAATAGCCAAGATAGCGGCCGATCAACTGGCCCGTCGTCGGCGCGCCACCCGTGTTGGCATCAACGATTCTTGCCGACACCATCATCTTCCCCGGCGTTGCCTGCCACCGTCGCCAAAGCACGATCACCAACACAGCCGGCAGCACCCAGGAGACCAAAAAGTCGATCGGGCCCTCGATCAGGCTCGTGCTCTCCCAATAGGCAGCGCCGTATGCGGCGTACAGAATGGGAAACGTGATTGCAAGAATGATCAGGGTATCCACTATTGATGCGCCAAAGCGCGCCCAGAAGCCGACATACTCAACGTGCGACGATTCCATTCAACCCCCAGCTTGTTTGTTCTTATTTTCAGCTCATTCCAACGATTTTTATGGAATGCGCAGACCCAGCAACCATGCAGCAAGAGAAACGAATTCTCTCATCCGGCTTGGCGAAAGCCAATCAGCTTTTACGCGGCCCTGTGGTAGCATCGCTGGCAACGAAGCGGGGGCCGCCTTTGTCTCGCCAAAGTCGCTGGACCTCCGAAGTAAAAGGCGCCGCGGCCTGCCCGCCGGCGCCCAACCCGCACAGCAAGGGGGATGGCGTGCGGCAACTATTCTTGATCACAGCGCTGTTGCTGCTAATCGGCGGCCATGCTTTAGCAAGTAAAGAATATACGGTGGGGGTGCCGCCGGACTGGGTCGTTCCCCTCCAGCCGGATCTGGACTTCGAGGTGCCGACCGACCAAACCAGCGATGGCGTTTACTACCTGCTGAGCGACCGCCAGATCCGGGCCGAGGGGCAGAATACCCACTCGTACTCCCATTACGCGGCGACGGCTTTCAATGTCACCGGCATCGAGTCGATCGCGAACGTCGACATTGCCTTCAACCCGGCGTACCAGACCCTGACGCTGCACTCGATCAGGGTTATCCGCAACGGCACCGCGATCGAGAAGCTTCACAACGCGGAAGTTCGCATCCTGCAACGCGAACCCGACCTGGAGCGGCTGATCTTCGATGGCCGCAAGACAGCCCATGTGTTTCTGGACGATGTGCGGCAGGGCGATATCGTTGAGTACGCTTATAGCCTGCGCGGCCGCAATCCGGTATTCGGCGAGCGTCATTTCGGCATGCTGCGCCTCGGCTGGGGTGTGCCGGTGCGCCACGTCTACAGCCGCTTGCTGTTGCCGACCGGACACGACCTGAGCGTCGTCGCCCGCAACACCGAACTAAAACCCCTGGTCCGTCAGCGCGGCAGCCAGCAGGAGTACGTCTGGGAGCAGCGCGACGTTGCCCCGATAAAGGTCGAAAACAATGCCCCTGCTTGGTATCAGCCCCACGCGCAGATCCAGTGGTCAGCCTATCCCGACTGGCCGGCGGTAGCACGCTGGGCCGCGCCGCTGTATGCCGTGCCGGCCACCTCCGCGCGGCTTCGGCAAGTGATCGACTCCATCGCCGCCAGCTCCAGCGACGACGAAACGCGGCTGCTCGCCGCACTGCGCTTCGTGCAATCGCAGATTCGGTATCTAGGAGTGGAGGTCGGCGTCGGCTCGCATCGCCCGTCGCACCCGGACGTGGTGCTGGAACGGCGCTTTGGCGACTGCAAGGACAAAACGCTGCTGCTGATGACGCTGCTGGATGGGCTCGGTATCGAGGCGCACGCCGCTCTCGTCGACACCGAGGGCACCCGCATCCTGCGCGAGCAGCTGCCAACGCCCGGCGCTTTCGATCACGTGCTAGTCCGGGCTCGCCTGAACGGCGTCGACTACTGGCTGGACCCGACTTTCAACCCGCAAGGGGGAACGTTGGCGACCTTGCACCAGCCAAACCATGCCTATGCCTTGGTGGTCGACCCGAAGGCCGGCGATCTGGTTGCCATGGCCTCCCCCAGCCGTCCGCTGCCGCGGGTTTCGATCCACTCCATGATCGACTCCCGTGCCGGCTTCGACGCTCCTGCGTCCTACACAATCGCCACGACGGCTGAGAACGGCGCCGCCGACCGACAGCGGCAGGCCCTCGCCTCGAGGAGCCATCTCGAGCTGCAGAACAATTACCTGAACTTCTATGCCAACCGCTATCCGGACATCCGTGTAGCGGCAGCGCTGGAAGTAAGCGATGACGAGCAGCAGAACCGGATCACACTCACCGAGCGCTACCAGATCGATACGCTCTGGCAGCCTTCGGACAAGCCCGGGCGGATGGCGGCGAACG
>DASULL010000184.1:0-5541 GCA_036278215.1 Gammaproteobacteria bacterium
CATTCCGCTGGGCTACATCTCGACCAAGCGCGGCGGGGTGAGTTTCGCCATGATCACGCTCGGCATCGGCGAGCTGGTCGCGGCTAGCTCGCTTATGTTCACCGGTTTCTTCGGCGGCGAGGCCGGGGTGCCGACCAACCGAGTCACTGAGGTCACTCTGCTGCCGTTCGACTACGGTCCCAGCATTCAGGTCTACTATCTGATCGTCGCCTGGATGCTGCTCAGCGCGATCGCTATGTACCTGCTGACCAAAACCCCGCTGGGCAAGATGGCCAACGCGGTGCGGGACAACCGGGAGCGGGCCGAGTTCGTCGGCTACAGCCCGCGCATGGTGAGCTTTATCCAGTTCAGTATCGCCGGCTTCTTCGCCGGTGTCGCCGGCGGGCTGTTCGCCATCAACTACGAGATCCTCACCGCCGATACGCTGGGCGCAAACGTGTCGGGTATCGTGCTGCTGATGACCTTCGTCGGCGGGGTGGGCTACTTCTTCGGGCCGATCCTGGGCGCGATTTTGATCACTTATTTGTCCACCGCACTCAGCGGCATCACCGAGGCCTGGTTGCTGTATTTCGGTCTGATGTTCGTGCTGATGGTGATGTTCGCGCCGTCCGGCCTGGCCGGCATCGTCATGCTGCACCGACCGGTCTGGAGTGCCGGCCAGCTTGGCCGCCTGCTCGTGCCTTACATTGTCATGGCCATTCCGGCGCTGCTGCTGTTCTTCGGCCTGTCCGGTGTTATCGAGATGGCCTACCACCGGTCCACCTCCTACGATCCGAGCACCCCCATGCAGCTGTTCCTGTGGGACAACGTCGTCATCACCACCTTTATGCCGTGGCTGATCGCCGTGCTGGCGATCGTGATTGGCGGCTTTGGGCTGCGTTGGGCAGCGCGGCGGTTCCGGGTGGTCTGGGACGAGATTCACACGACCATCGCGGCGGGAGGACGGGCATGAGCGCAAGTGCATTGAAGCTGGTGGACGTTCACAAGCATTTCGGCAGCAGCCACATCATGCGTGGCCTCAACCTGGAAGTGCCGCAGGGTGAACGCCACGCCATCATTGGCCCGAATGGCGCCGGCAAATCGACTCTGTTCAACCTGATCAGCGGCCGCTATGCCCCAAGCTCGGGCACCATCGAGCTCAACGGCCAGCCCATCAATGGGCTGCCGCCGTACAAGATCAACCGCATGGGCCTGAGTCGCAGCTTCCAGGTGACCAACCTGTTCCAGCGGCTCACCGTGTTCGAGAACATCCGCTGCGCTTTGCTGTGGGCCAGGGGGTACCGCTACTCGTTCTGGCATCAGCTGGGCCGGCAGAAGGAGCTGAACGAGGAGGCCGAGCGCATTCTCGAGCGGATCCGCTTGACCGCGCGGCGCGACGTCCAGGCCTCGCTGCTCTCCTACGCCGAGCAGCGCGCCCTGGAGATCGGCACCACCTATGCCGGCGGCGCCGACGTCATCCTGCTCGACGAGCCAACCGCCGGCATGAGCCGCACCGAGAGCGACCAGGCGGTGGAGCTGATGCGGGATGTGACTGCCGGCAAGACCCTGCTGGTGGTCGAGCACGACATGAGCGTGGTGTTCAACCTGGCCGACCGGATTTCCGTGCTGGTGTATGGGCAGATCATCGCCACTGACACGCCGGAGCGGATCCGCGAAAACAAGGCGGTGCAAGAAGCCTATCTCGGCACCGTGGAGGTGGCGTAAGTGCTGCAAGTCAACGATTTACACGCCTATTACGGCAAGAGCCACATTCTCCAGGGCGTCGATCTGCACGTCGAAAAAGGCGAGATCGTCAGCCTGCTGGGCCGCAACGGCGTCGGCCGCTCGACCACCTGCAAAGCCATCATGGGCCTAGTCGCACCGGTCGGCTCGGTCCGCTACCAGGGTGAGGAGCTGGCCGGCAAGGAGCCGCATGTGATCGCTCGCCGCGGGCTGGGCTATGTACCGGAGGACCGGCAGGTCTTCCCCGGCCTCACCACCCGCCAGAACCTCGAGCTCGGCATGAAGAGCGCCCAGAGCAAAGGCCGCTGGACCATCGACGACGCCTACAAGCTGTTCCCGCGCCTGCAGGAGCGGGCCGACACCCCGGCTGAGGTGTTGTCCGGCGGCGAACAGCAGATGCTGAGCATGTGCCGCACGCTGATGGGCGATCCGGACCTGATCATGGTCGACGAGCCGACCGAGGGCCTAGCGCCCATGATCGTTGAACAGGTTGGTCAGTTCCTGACCGAAATCGCCCAGCGCGGCGTCTCGGTGCTGCTGGTTGAGCAAAAGCTCGACATCGCACTGCGCGTGTCGCAACGGCTGTACGTGATGGGCCATGGCAGGATCGTGTTCGAAGGCACGCCGGCTGACCTGCAAGCCGATGCCAACGTGCGCAAGGAATGGTTGGAGGTGTGATCGTGGCGGAGACACCAGCGGTACTCTGGGCGCCCGATCGGCAACGGATCGAGCGCAGCCGCATGTACGACTACATGCAATGGCTGGCGCGGCACAAAGGCCTGCACTTCCAGGACTACCAGGCGCTGTGGCAGTGGTCGGTCGACAACCTGGAAGCGTTCTGGGAATCCATCTGGCAGTACTTCGAGGTACAGGCCTCGGCAGCGTACGAGCGGGTCCTGGATCGCCGGGTCATGCCCGGCGCCAAGTGGTTCGAAGGCAGCCGGCTCAACCTGGCGGAGCAGATCTTCCGCTTCCATGCCGACCAGCCGGAGCGGCCAGCCATCCTGGCGCGCTCCGAGCTGCGGCCGCTGAGCAGCCTGAGCTGGGGCGAACTGCAGCGCCAGGTCGCCCGGCTGGCGCAAGCGCTGCGCGACATGGGCGTGCAGCCGGGCGATCGGGTGGTGGCTTATCTGCCCAACCTGCCGGAAACCGTAGCGGCCTTCTACGCCTGTGCCAGCATCGGCGCGGTCTGGTCGAGCTGCTCGCCGGATATGGGCAGCCGCAGCGTGATCGACCGCTTCCGCCAGATCGATCCGAAGGTGCTGATTGCCGTTGACGGTTACCGCTACGGCGGTAAGGACTTCGACCGGCTCGATGTGGTGGCGACTCTGCGGCAGTCGCTGCCGACCCTGGAGCAGGTCGTTCTGCTGCCCTACCTTGATACTGCCGCCACGCTTCCCGGTGCGCTCTACTGGCAGGACCTGCTGCTGGGCGAGGCGCCGGTGGCTATCGAGCAGCTGCCGTTCGACCATCCGCTGTGGGTGGTGTATTCGTCCGGCACCACTGGCATGCCCAAGCCTATCGTGCACGGCCACGGCGGCTCGCTGCTGGAAGCGCTGAAGGGCAACGCCCTGCATATGGATCTCGGCCCGGACGACCGCTTCATGTGGTTTTCCACCACCGGCTGGATCATGTGGAACTCGCAGATCAGCGGCCTGCTGGTCGGCGCCACCATCTGTCTGTACGACGGCAATCCGGGCTATCCGGATCTGGGAACCTTGTGGCGCTTCTCCGGCGAAACCGAGATGAGCTTTTTCGGCGCCGGCGCCGCCTATTTCCTCAACTGCAAGAAAGCCGATATCGAGCCCAGGGCGCTGGCCCGGCTCGATAGTCTGCGCGCCGTCGGCACCACCGGCTCGCCGCTGCCGGAGGAAGGCTATACCTGGATCAGCGGCAAGCTCGGCAACGACGTACTGATCGCCGGCATCAGCGGCGGCACCGATGTCGCCGCCGCCTTCGTCGGCTCCTGCCCGATCCTGCCGCTGCATGCCGGCGAAATGCAGTGCCGCTATCTCGGCATTGCCGCCTATGCGCTGGACGACGAAGGCAAGCCGCTGGAGGATGAGGTCGGCGAGCTGGTCATTACCGAGCCGATGCCGTCCATGCCGCTCTACTTCTGGAACGACACTGACGGCAGCCGCTACCGCGAGAGCTATTTCGAGATGTACCCTGGCCGTTGGCGCCACGGCGACTGGATCCGCATCAGCCCGCGTGGCGGCGCCATCATCTATGGCCGCTCCGACACCACCATCAACCGCCACGGCATCCGCATGGGTACCAGCGAAATCTACCGGGTGGTGGAGGAGTTTCCGGAGGTGATCGACAGCCTGGTGGTGGACCTCGAGTTCCTCGGCCGCGAGTCGTACATGCCGCTGTTCGTGGTGCTGCGGGAGGGCGCGCGGCTGGAGCAGGCGCTGGTCGATGGCATCAAAAACGCCATCCGCAGCCAGCTCTCGGCCCGCCATGTTCCCAGCGAGATCATCGCTGTACCGGAGGTGCCGCGTACCCTCACCGGCAAAAAGATGGAACTGCCGATCAAGAAACTGCTGCTGGGCACATCGCTCGACAAAGTCGCCAATCCCGACGCCATGGCCAACCCGGCCAGCCTGGACTGGTACGCCGCGTTCGCCGGCAAGCGGGTTGGGGTGGAGAGTTAAGTTGGCGGAATGCTAGTGCGCTTGGCCGAGCGGCGGTGAAGCGGACCCTCCCACAAGGGCAGGTGGCACTAGCCTCGGAGGTACGCCCTGTAGGAGGGGCTTCAGCCCCGAGACGGCCGCGGCAGCGGCCGACAGGCAGATGGCGCTAGCCTGAAGGGCGGCAGAGTATGCCGGCCTTCAGCCGGCTGTCGCGGCTAAAGCCGCTCCTACAGGGTGCCACCGATGGACTGTGGCGGTCTCTTCCCCTGTAGGAGCGGCTTCAGCCGCGAGATGGCCGCGGCAGCGGCCATAAAGGTGATGGCACAGACCGAAGGCTGCTTAACACAGCAACGCCTGGTCCTTACCACAGCAGCGCCGCCTGAGAGAAACCTTGCAACCGAGGGGACGCAGCCACTGCCGCCATGACCGCATTCTTCCAGCGCCTGTTCAATGTGCGTCGCGACGAACTGCTGCCGGTGCTGATCTCGGTGCTGCTGTTCTTTTGCCTACTGACGGCATTGATGCTGCTGCGGCCAGCGCGGGAGGCGTTGGGGATGCAGCGGGGTATCGAGACGGTGCGCTGGCTGTTCGTCGGCACGGCGCTGGTTACCCTGCTGGTCAACCCGCTGTTCGGGCTGCTGGTGAGCCGGCTGCGGCGCATGACCTTCATCGCCCTCATCTACGGCTTTTTCGCCTGCAGCTTGTTGCTGTTTCACTTGGTGATGGTGCAGGCGCCGGAAGCCATCGGCGTCACCAGCGGGCAAGTGTTCTACGTTTGGTTCAGCGTGTTCAACCTGTTTTCCACCATGGTGTTCTGGGCGCTGATGGTGGACCGCTTTTCCCTGGAGCAGAGCAAGCGCTTTTTCGGCGTGATCGCCGTCGGCGGCACCTGTGGCGCTATCACCGGGCCGGCGCTGGCTTCCTTTCTGGCGGCGCCGCTGGGCACGCCGGCCCTGCTGCTGGTGTCGGCTAGCTTGCTGCTGCTGGCCGTGGCCCTGGCTTTCCTGTTGTCTCGGCTCAGACCGGAGCAGAGCAGTGCAGGCGCAGCCGCGGCGGAGCAGGAGCGGATCGGCGGCAGTGCCTGGGAAGGCCTGCGGGCGGTGTTCCGCTCCCGCTATCTGCTGGGAATCGCCGCCTACGTGATCATCCTGGCGGTGATGGCCACCTTCATCTATTTCACCCG
>DASULL010000185.1:0-4726 GCA_036278215.1 Gammaproteobacteria bacterium
AGCTGCCCGCCTTACCGGCGCACCGGGTCGCCCGCCTCGACGACAACACACTGCAGATCGAAATCACCGCCGAGCAAAACCTCACCGAGGTCTTTGCCGCGCTAGCCAGCGCCGGAATACAAGTGCTTAGCATGAAGAACACCGCTAACCGCCTGGAAGAGTTGTTTATCCGGATGCTGGAGAAGGGGTCGGAGCCACGACAGGAGCAAAATCCATGACGGCGAACCGGTCACGGTGGCGGGCCCACCTGATTTCCCTCAAAACCATTGCCCACAAGGAAACACAGCGGTTTTTGCGGATCTGGCAACAAACCCTGCTGCCGCCCGCAATCACGATGACGCTCTACCTCATCATCTTCGGCAACCTGATCGGCTCCCGAATCGGTGAGATGCAGGGCTACAGCTATATCGAGTTCATCGTCCCAGGCGTCATCATGATTGCAGTGATCACCAACTCGTACGCAAACGTGGTGTCGTCGTTCTTCGGTGCGAAGTTCCAGCGCTTCATCGAAGAGATACTGGTATCGCCAACCCCGAACCTGGTGGTGCTGCTCGGCTACTTGGCCGGTGGGGTGGCGCGCGGCCTGCTGGTAGGCGCGATCGTCCTGGCGATCTCGCTACTCTTCACCGATCTGCACGTACACAACCTCTGGGTAACGGCGTCGGTGGTTCTGCTGACAGCACTGCTGTTTTCCCTCGGCGGGTTCATCAATGCCATTTTTGCCCGCAAGTTCGACGACGTCTCCATCATCCCGACTTTTGTACTGACCCCGCTGACCTATCTGGGCGGGGTGTTCTACTCGATCCACCTTCTGCCGCCATTCTGGCAGAAGGTTTCATTGGCAAACCCCATCCTCTACCTGGTCAACGCGTTCCGCTACGGCATACTCGGACATTCCGACATCAGCATTGGCGCCGCTTATGCGGTCGCTCTGCTGTTCATTGCCCTACTGGGCGGGATTGCTCTGCTGCTGCTGAAACTAGGCGTTGGTCTGCGCAGCTGAGTTCTGACTCCTGAATGAAAAAAGCCGTGCGTTGCACGGCTTTTCAGACAGCGTGGCTCGCGAGTCGCCTTAGTCGACCAGCAGCTCGTCCAGCGAGCGCCCCTCAGCTTCCCACTCCTTGATCCAAGCCGGCTTGCGCCCGCGACCAGACCAAGTCTTGCTCTCGTCGCTGGGGTGACGGAATTTGACGACGCCTTTACCAGCAGCAGCGGCGGCTGCGGCGGCAGGCTGCCCGGATACCAGTTCGGTAAGGCTAAAGCCGAAACGTTCCGCAACGCTCCGCAGTTCCCGCTGTGCCTGCCGGACATCGTCCCGGCGACGCTTCTTCAGCTCCCGGTCGAGTTCAGCCTGAAGCTCGCGCAGCTGCTGCGAGTTGTAGTTAGTTAGATCCATTATGACTCCTTACCTGATGCGGAAGACCAAATATTAGAACACCTAGATATTATTACCGGAGCAATCCCGGCTCCGGCTGGCCGCGACCTCGGCGGCCCTGTCGGCGCAATCTGATAGTGCGCGACTGATTTATACGATGTTTCTCCTCCGAGCGCGATTGTATTTTTAATTAGACCTACATTTCAACAATAGGCGCGCCCCTAAACCATGCCGCCGCTAATTCCACTATGCGAAACACAGGCTCTCGACTTGATATAAATTCAACTTTTGTTGCACTTAATGTTATCGATTAAATCTATTGCTCACGCTGAAATAAGCGGGCACCCAACACATTGATCAGCAGGTGCTGAAGCAAGACGGTATACTCGCGCCTTTACTTGTCGGACCTGCCCATGAACACACCACAGCAAAGCCTGTCGGCGACGCCGGTCGCCCTTACAGTCGAGCTCGATCTTGCCGCAGTGAATGCGGGACTGCGCCCGCCGGCACCGCTATCGCGTGAATTGGCAGGTCAACTGGCTGAGGCAGCAGCAGCGGATCTAGCGCGGATTGTCGGCGACCGGATTCATGATTGCGGCCTGCTGTTGCCAGCCGCTCTTTACGATCTCACCGAGTTGCTCCGACCGGGCTTACCCTGGGTTGAGATACTTCTCGAGATCTATCGCGGCAGCCTCGCCGGCCGCGGCTTTGTTCCCCAGATCATGGGGCTTGGCGGCGGTGATGATTTTCCTGTCGCTGCCCTGGTGCCACAACGTCGCCCCGGCTCCGGACCATTGCTCATCCTGCCGCTGCTCCTGGTCGGTGAGCGCAGTGTCGTCGAGCACATTCAGGAACACCTGGAGCAAGTCCTGCTGGAACGTGGCCGCGCCAGCCTGCAGACCGAGCAGATCATCCGGCGGGATTTCCAGCTGTCACCGATCAACCTTACTTATGCGACATTTAACGACCTCAGCGCACTCCTGAAAATCCAGCTGGAACACGCAGGGCTCGAGCCTTTGTGGCAACTGCTGGAAGGAGCGCTTTTTCGACCCGATCAAACGGTGCAGGCCCGGCTCCCCGAACAGAACGTTTTCCTCGGCCGAAGCGGCGAGGTGTATACGGTGTTCTACTCGTTCGACCAATGGGTTGCTGAAACTGGCGGCGATACTATCAGCTATCGCCGCTGGCTGCTAAAGCAGCGCCTATACGAATCTGGCCTGGCCGCCCATGGGCTCGTGCTACGCCGCCTGCGCCACCCGGCGCGACTGGAATCCAGCTGCGCCGGCCAACTGAGCCGACTGCTGGCCGAGCACGAGATCAGCTCCGACCTGCTGCGGGAACCCGAAGGCGCGGCCCCTTCCCTGACAGGAGCAAGCATCATCCTGCTGACGGAGCACAGTACTCCCGAGCTTGGCCCTATCGGCTACACCGTGCTGGTCCAAGCAGCCGACGGCCAAGTTCTGCACATCGGCAACGAGTATCCTCTGACAGAGGATGCCGCCCGGGCGTTGCGCGAGCAGTGGGCGGAAACCGCCGCTCGACTCGATCTGCCCCTGCATCTGGCGCAGCCGGGCACCATCCTGGTGAGCGAAGATGGCAGGCACCTGATGCCGCAGGTCGACTTCGGCGAAGGGGCGCATTAATACCAGCAGGAAAAAGGGCTGCGCCGCCAAGCCAGTACACGCCAGCTTGTGCTGTGGCGGTTCAGCCCGAGCCTTTCCTGAGATCTGTTGCGCGGCGGCTCCTTACGGATTCACCAGAACCTTGCGCCAACCATCCGGAGTGTGCAGATAGCGCTCACGGTCGTGCAGGCGACCGGCGCGGGAGAACCAGAACTCGATGAGATCCGGCTTCACCCGATAGCCTGACCAATGCGGCGGCCGTGGTACTGCCTGCCCCCGGAAACGCTCCTCGTACTCGGCAAAGCGCTGGTCCAACTCCTCGCGGCTGTCCAGCGGCTCGGACTGTTGCGAGGCCCAGGCACCTATCTGGCTGGCGCGGGGCCGGGTCGCCCAGTAATCATCGGCCTCGGCCGGCGCCACTGGTTCGGTGCGGCCCTCTACCAACACCTGGGTCAGCAGCGGCTGCCAGAACAGACACAGCGCGGCATGCGGATGCGCCGCCAGTGACTGCCCTTTCCGGCTCAAGGTGTTGGTGTAGAAAACGAAACCGCGTTCGTCGACCTCTTTCAGCAGAACGGTGCGCACCTCTGGCCGACCGTCGACACTGACGGTGGCAACCGACATAGCAGCGGGCTCAGCCAAGCCGGTTTGCCCGGCTTGTTGCAACAATTCCTGAAATCGACTGATCGCCTCTTGATAAAGATCGACTGACTTATTCATGAGCGCTATTTCCATTGTCGCTGCGCCCCGGTGCCGAGATCGGCTCTACACGCAGCTGCAAACCATCACGGGCAAGTACCCGCACCCGCTGCCCTCGAACCAGCGGCTCGGCGCTGCTGGCGCTCCAGAGCTCACCCCCGACCCGCACTTGGCCGCGGCCGTCGAAATCATGCGCGGCCTCACCTACGGTACCGATCAGGCGATCGGCACCACTGGTGGCGGGCTGTCGCCGCGAACGCAACAGCATGGCTATCAGCCCTGCCAGCAGCAGCACACTGACAATAGCAAAGCCAGCGATGATCCCTAACGACAAGCGGAAAGCCGCCGTATTTGTCTCGAACAGCATGACGGAGCCGATCACGAAGGAAATTACTCCCCCTATTCCCAAGATCCCGAAACTAGGTACGAATGCTTCAGCAGCGATGAACGCCAAGCCGAGCAGAACCAGCCCCAGCCCGGCGTAGCTGATTGGCAGCGCCTGAAAGGCGAACAAAGCCAGCAGCAGGCAGATCCCGCCAAGCACGCCGGGTACCATGCTGCCGGGGGCTGCCAGCTCGAAGATCAGCCCATAAATCCCGATCAGCATCAGGATGTAGGCGACATTCGGGTTAGTGATGACTGCAAGCAGCCGCGTCCGCCAATCGGGCTCCAGCCGGAGCACCTCGGCATCGGCGGTCGCCAGCGTCAGGGTCGATGCTCCCAAGGTAACGGTACGGCCATCCAGCTGGCGCAACAGATCGTCCAGATCGTCGGCAACGATATCGATAACACCTCGCTGCAGCGCTTCCGCCGCGCCAAGACTGGCCGCCTCGCGCACCGCCTGCTCGGCCCAGTCGGCGTTACGCCCGCGCAAGGCCGCGAGCGAGCGGATATAGGCGACCGCATCGTTGAGGATCTTCTGCTCCATGGCATTTTTCGGCTGGGGAGCGGGCTTCTCGTTCTGCTGACCGTCCGGCTCCGGCTCGAGGGCGCCTGGCGCCCCCAACTGCACTGGGGTCGCGGCGCCGAC
>DASULL010000186.1:0-8633 GCA_036278215.1 Gammaproteobacteria bacterium
AGGGTAACGGTGATTTCGTCGGCTTTATCGATGACGTGATTGTTGGTGAGCACGTAGCCGCGAGCGGCGTCGACGATCACACCCGAGCCCAGGCTTTGCGCCGGCCGCTGCTGGCGGTGCTGCTCCGGGATATCGAAAAAGCGCCGGAAGAAGGGGTCCTGAAACAGGGGGTTCTCGCGGATTCGTACCCGACTCTTGGTGGCGATGTTCACTACCGCCGGCGTGACATTCTCCAGCATCGGCGCGAGGGATGGCAGCTGCTGGCCGTCGACCGTCACAGGCAGGTGAGCGGTGGCGGGCGCCGCGACGGCCACCGCCGTCAACGCCAGGAGGCGTAGCGTTCGTTGGAATTTCTTCATCGTCAACAGTCCTTATCGTTAGCATGCGAAGCAGCTGTTGCAGCTACTGCCGCTATAGACCAAGACTGCTGGAATCTGTTCCGGCCGGCGGTTAACCGAGCTCAACGCGCGGATTGAATTGGCTGTGACGGCGCAGCTGCTCATACAGCTCCTGCAGCCCAGGCTGATCAGCCGGCGGCGTGACGATCTGCAACAGAACGTACTGATCGCCCGGTGGGTCGCCTGGCAGGCCGCGCTCCTTCAGCCGCAGTTTGCGGCCGCCCTGCGAGCCCGGTGGGATGCGCAGCTCGACCATGCCTCCCAGAGTCGGAACCTGGATGCTGGCTCCCAAGGCAGCCTCCCAAGGCGCGATTGGCAGCTCCAACTGGATATCACGGCCGTCCACCTGGAACAGACGGTGTGGAGCGATTTCGACTTTGAGATAAAGATCGCCGCGATTACCGCTGCCCAGGCCGCTCTGGCCGGACAGGCGGATCTGCTGGCCGGGCTGCGCGCCGGCAGGGATCTTGACGCGCAGCTTGCGTGTCCCGGCGCCGCCGTTGCCGCCAGGACCGGTGGCCGAAGGCTGTATCGTCACTTCGCGGCTGATACCGTGGTAAGCCTCTTCCAGGCTAATGGTGACGGTTGCTTGCTGATCGGCGCCGGGCATGCGGCTGCGCCGTTCCTGCTGGCGGGCGCGGCCGGCTGTGCCTGAAGTGCCGCCACGGCGGCTGGAGCTGCGGCTGCCGAACAGGCTGCCAAAGAAGTCGCTGAAAATGTTATCCGCGCCCGGGTTCGTTTCGCCTCGCGCTTTTCCCTGCCAGCTGGGTGGCGGTTGGGAATCCTGGTTGGCTTGCCGATGGTCGCTCAGCTGGTCGTAGGCGGCGCGGCGCTGCGGATCCTTCAGTGCTTCATAAGCTTCGGCAACTTCCTTGAAACGGGCTTCCGCCCCCGGCTCCTTGCTGACGTCCGGATGGTACTTACGAGCGAGCCGGCGGTAGGCGGTCTTGATCGCGTCAGGGCTTGCCTGGCGCGCCACCCCGAGGATTTTGTAATAGTCCTTGTACTCCATGGCGCGGCTATGGTTGGTTATATTGGGCTGGCATAATACGTCGGGGCGGTAAAGGTGGGAAACTCGTCGGCTACGTTGGCCGAAATGCAGCGACCGCTTGAACCGTCCGCACGATGCTGGTATAAAACTCGGCCTTCGGTCGACACGTCGACGCAGTTGCCCTTGCTCGCTTAGGAGCCAGAACATGTCCAAGGTTTGCCAGGTAACGGGCAAGAGTCCGATTACAGGAAACAACGTTTCCCACGCTAACAACAAGACTCGGCGGCGCTTCCTGCCGAATCTGCATTACCGCCGCTTCTGGCTCGAGAGCGAGCAGCGTTTCGTGCGGTTGCGGGTGTCCGCCAAGGGCATGCGCATGATCGACAAGCTGGGGCTTGAGCAGATCCTGCAGGACCTGCGCGCCCGCGGCGAAAAGTTTTAAGAGGACCCTGGCATGCGTGACAAGATCAAGCTAGTGTCGTCAGCCGGGACCGGTCATTTCTATACGACCGATAAGAACAAGAAGAACACGCCCGACAAGCTGGAATTCAAGAAGTACGATCCGGTCGTGCGCAAGCACGTGATTTACCGCGAAGCGCGAATCAAGTAAATCACAGCCGGCATCGATGAAAAGCCCGCTAGCAGCGGGCTTTTTTGTGGGCGCTAGCCGGGGTGTCGGAAGCCGGCTTTACCCTGCTTGCAGCGAATAGCCGCGCAGCTTGAGCGAGAATTCGCGCAGCGCCTGGATGCCACTTGCTTCGGCTTGGCTGCACCAGGTTTGCAGGTTATTCAGCAGCGCCTCGTGAGTAGTAGCCGAGCGAGCCCACACCTCCTGCAGGGCCTGCCGGTATTCGTACACGGTCCGCAGCCTCTGGCTGATCGTCAGTGCCGTCTCCAGCTGTTGTCGCTGCTGTGGGTTGACGAGGCGCGCATCCCGCGTCAGCGCGCGGCGCGCACTGCGGAGCAGGCGGCGGTAGTTGCGGCCCAGCCGGCGGCTTTCTTCGGCTACGATGGGCTTGATCACCTCACGGGCATAACTTGCCATGACGTGCAGGCGGCTGCCGATGACGGCCGTAACCGTGTCGCGATCCAGCGTTTGCTTGTCGGGTAGCACCACGGGCCGCGGTGCCACCCGCTTGACGCGGGCGAGGCCGAGCGCGCAGAGGCCGCGAATATATTGCCAGCCGAGGTCGAACTCCCAGGGCTTTAACGAGAACCGGGCGGAACTGGGGAAGGCGTGGTGGTTGTTGTGCAGCTCTTCGCCGCCGATCAGGATGCCGAGCGGTGAAATATTGCGAGAGGCGTCGGCCGGCTCGTAGTTGCGGTAACCCCAGTAATGGCCGATGCCGTTGATTACCCCGGCTGCCCAGAATGGGATCCACAGCATCTGCACCAGCCAGATCAGAGCCCCGGCTGCACCAAACAGCGCCAGGTCGATCGCCAGCATCAGAACGATCCCCAGCCAGCTGAAGCGGCTGTACAGAGCGTTTTCTATCCAATCGTCGGGAGTGCCGTGGCCGTATTTTTGCAGGGTTTCGGCTTTGGCGGCCTCGCGGCGGTACAGCAGCGCGCCGCCCCAAAGTACCCATTGAATCCCGGCCACTTGGGGGCTGTGCGGATCGTTGTCGGTTTCGCAATAGGCGTGGTGCTTGCGATGGACCGCGACCCATTCCTTGGTGACCACACCAGTGGTGAGCCACAGCCAGAACCGGAAGAAATGGCTGATCGCCGGATGCAGGTCCAATCCACGATGGGCCTGATGGCGATGGAGAAAGATAGTGACGCTAGCGATGGTGATATGGGTCAGTGCCAGGACGGCAATGACATATCCCCAAGCGGGAAGATCAAGAAAGCCTTGCCACATGTGCTGATAACTTCCGTGATGGGTTCCGTTGATGAGTACCTCGGACTGCCGATCTCCATGCCGGTTCCAAGTTATGGGGCCGGATAAGCGGCATGCCAGATTGTGAGCATAGCCGCTGCCGATTATGCTTGCCCTGCAGCTCGGGCCGGCGGCGTAGCGGCGTGCGGCAGATCACGCTGTGAACGGCCG
Source organism: Gammaproteobacteria bacterium (assembly GCA_036278215.1). GTDB lineage: Bacteria > Pseudomonadota > Gammaproteobacteria > Nitrococcales > AK92 > JAAYIK01. Next base: position 3,443 of record DASULL010000186.1, read on the forward strand.
TTGCTTCCGGCGGTGCGCTGGGCTGCTATATTGCGGCCTGATAATTAATAAGGGGTATGCACCCCCATCCGCTATGACCACTGACATCCTGCTCCAAGCCCGCCGGTTGTGCCGACGCTACGGCAACCGGACCGCGCTCGACGGTCTTGACCTCACGGTGTGCCGCGGCGAGGTGGTGGGGCTGCTCGGTCCGAACGGCGCCGGCAAATCGACCACGCTGCGCCTGCTGAGCGGTACCCTGCCGCCGCACTCCGGCGAGGTCGAGGTAGCGGGCGTCGATCTGTTTGCCGCGCCTCGTTTGGCCAAGCGCCAGCTTGGTTATCTGCCCGAGGTGCCCCCCGTGTATCCGGAAATGACGGTAGAGGCCTACCTGCGGTATTGCGGCGAGCTGCGCGGGCTGCGGCGAGCTGCGCTGCGGCAGGCCGTGGCGCAGGCGCTGGAGTGGTGCAGCCTGAATGGAGTGCGGCGGCGCATCATCGGCAACCTGTCGAAAGGCTATATCCAGCGGGTCGGGATCGCCCAGGCGGTGCTGCACGATCCGCTGGTACTGATTCTGGACGAGCCGACGGTGGGGCTGGACCCACTGCAGATCCGCGAGATCCGGCAACTGATCGAGAGTCTGCGCGAGGGGCGCGGCATTGTCTTCTCCAGCCATATCCTGCCGGAGATCCAGGCGCTGTGCGATCGGGTGGTCATCCTGCGCGATGGCCGGCCGGTATTCAGCGGACCGGTAGCGGTGCCGGCCGAGGCTGGCTTGCAGGTCCAACTGCGCTGCCGGCTGGCGCCGGATCCGGCCCAGCTGGCGGCGGTTGCCGGGGTGGAAGCGCTGCAGGTCGCCGCTGATGGCAGCTTGCAGCTGGTGTTGGCCGACGAAGCCGCCGCCACACGGGTACAGCAGGCTGTGCTGGCGGCCGGCTGGGGGTTGCGCGAGTGGGTGTTGCCGCAGACTAATCTGGAGCAGCTGTTTGTCTCGCTGGTGCACGGGGAATGTGTGTCGGAGGGGGCGGCATGATCGGCCGCATCGCCCGGCACGAGTTCCGTGCGCTGTTTGCCACGCCGGCAGCCTGGGTGTTCCTGGCCTTGGGTCAGTTTCTACTGGCCTGGCTGTTTCTGGCGCTGGTGGAGCAGTACCAGGCGCGTTACCAGCCATTGCTGGTCAAGCTCAACGCCAGCCTGGGAGCGACCGATCTGGTGGCGATGCCCTTTCTGGCCGATCCACGGTTGCTCATGCTGCTGCTGCTCGCCGCCGCTCTGCTGGCGATGCGCCTGATCGCCGAAGAACGCCGCCAGCAAACCCTACCGCTGCTGCTGGCGGCGCCGGTATCGTCGACGGAAATCGTGCTCGGCAAGTATCTTGGCGCCGTCGGCTTCGCTCTTTTACTGGTAGCACTGTGGGGCGGCATGCTCTGTGGCTTGCTGATGGGCACCGAGCTCGATCTTGGCCGGCTGTTGGCGTCGCTGCTCGGTCTGCTGCTGCTTAGCGCCAGCCTGTTCGCTCTGGCGCTGTGGGTCTCGGCCCTGGCAAGCCAGCCGGCGGTGGCGGCAGTGGCGACTTTTGCCGGCGGGCTGCTGCTCATGCTGTTGCAACAAGGCGGCGAGCATGGGCTGATCGCTTACCTGAGCCCGCTGACCCACTATGAACGCTTCTTGCGCGGCGAGGTTGCTCTGGCCGATCTGGCGTTTTTCGGCGTGCTGATCGTGGGTTTTCTGGCGCTGGCGATACGCCGCCTGGACGCGCTGAGGGTACAGGCATGACCAGGCAGCTGTGGCTGCGACTTCACGGCTGGCTGTTCACCGTGCTCCTGCTGGCGGTGCTCGGCGGCATCGCCTGGGCCACTGCCAGCCTGCCCCAGGCCTGGCAGTGGGGCGGTGCGCTGGGGCGCACCCTGTCGCCGCCGTCGCAGCGGCTGCTGGCCGCACTCGATGCCGAGGTGGTGGCCTACGGCTTTGCCCAGCCGGGCCAGCTGCTCTACCGGCATCTGGACGAGCTGCTGGGGTTGTACCAGGCGCAGTCGCCCCGGTTTCGGGTTTCGCTGGTCAATCCGGAGACACGGCCCGATCTGGTACGTGAGCTCGGGGTCGAGCGTGCCGGCGAGGTGGTGCTGGAGTATGCCGGCCAGCGCGAGCGGGTGCCGGTACCCAGCGAAGCGCATGTAAGCGCAGCGCTGGAACGATTGCTGCGCGATCACAATCAGTTCATCGCTTTTCTCACCGGCCACGGCGAGCGCAGCCTGCTGGGCGCGGCCAACCACGATCTCGGTGTCTTCGGCGAGGCGTTGCAGCGTAAGGGGTATCGGCTGCAGCCGCTCAACCTGATCCGGCTGCAGGAGATTCCGGACAATACGGCGCTGCTGCTGCTGACGCCGCCGCAGACCGCATTGCTGCCGGGCGAGCGGGGGCTGCTGCGCGATTATGTGGAACGTGGCGGCAGCATGTTGTGGCTGGGTGACCCGGACGAGCAGGCGCAGCTGGAATTCCTCGCCGAGACGATAGGTTTGCGCTGGCGCCCAGGCGTGGTGCTCGACCCGCAGGCCGCTGCCGCGCTGGCGACCGATGATTCCAGGCTGGTACTGATCGACGACTATCCGAGGCACGCGGCCACCGCGCAATTGCGGGCGCCGGTGCTGCTGGTGCAGGCCGCCGCCATGGAGCCGCCGGTCGTGGGCTGGGACGTGGCGCCCTTGCTGGCGCCGGCGGCGTCGCAGGTCCTGGTCGAGCGCTATCCGGATGGCGCGCCGCAGCCGGTTACTGGGGCCGCGCTCGGTCTGGCGCTCAGCCGCCAGCAGGGCGAGCGGCGGCAGCGCATCGTCGTCGTCGGCGACGGCGACTTTCTCGCCAATAGCTATATTGGCAACGGCGCCAATCTGCCGCTGGGCTTGAACCTGGTGGACTGGCTGACCGAGTCCGAGCTGTTTCTCGACAGTTTTGCCCGTCCTGCCGCTGATCAGCTAATCGAACTGAGCCGCTGGCAGATCATCGTGCTGGCCGCTGCTCTGCTGCTGGCGCTGCCGCTGAGCTTTCTGACGGCGGCGGCAGCGAGCTGGTGGCGGAGGCGGCGCGGCTGATGCGCGGGCGCCTGCTGCTGAACGTGCTGCTGCTGGCCGGTGTGACGGCGCTGGCTTTCTGGCTCTGGCGCGATACGCCGCCGGTCACGGGGGTGTCGGAGCTGGCGCCGGCGGCGGTGCAGCGGATCGCGGTCGAGCGGCGCGGCGAACGGAGCTTGGAGCTGGTGCGTGCCGATTCAGGCTGGCGTCTGCAGGTACCGCGTGAGCTGCCGGCAAGCCAGCAACACCTGGAGTTGCTGCTCGGCTTTTTACAGCTACCGGTTACAGCCCGTTATCCGAGCGCCGAGGTGGACCTGGCCGGTGCCGGCCTGATCGCACCGCTGCTGACGGTTAGCTTCAATGAGTCACGCTACGCTTTCGGTGGGCTCGATCCGCTGGGGCAGCAACGTTATCTGCTGCATGAGGACGAGGTGCTGCTGGTGCAGGAAGGGGTGTCGGCGCTGCTGATCTCGCCTTGGTGGAATTTCATCGACCGCCGCCTGCTGCCCGAGGGCGAGCCGCGGCGCCTGCATTTCAGCGACGGCGAAATCCACACTCTGGCGTCGAACGAGCCGCGCACGGCGCACTGGCAACACGGGGCGGCAGCCATTGTCAGGCCTTGGTTGGATGAGGTTCGTGGAGAGATGTTCGAGCTCGAGCTGGTTTCCGGCCAGCGTCTCCCGTGGCAGTGGCTGGATGGTGAGCAGCCCGGACTATTGCGGCCCGATCTGGGACTGGTGTATCAGCTTAGTGCTGAGCAGCTGAATGAACTGCTAGGGCGGCAGTAACAGCCGGGAGCCGCTATGCCTGAATTACCTGAAGTCGAAACCACTCGCCGCGGCATCGCGCCCTACATCGAGGGGCGGCGGATCGTCGATGTGATCGTGCGCGAGCCGCGCCTGCGCTGGCCGGTGCCGGCCGAACTGACCGAGCTGGTCGGCCAGACGGTCAGCGACATCGAGCGACGGGCCAAGTATCTGCTGTTCCGCAGCGGCAGCGGTACCATGTTGCTGCATCTGGGCATGTCCGGCAGCGTGCGGGTGCTGCTGGCGCCGCAGCCGCCGCGCCGGCACGAGCACGTCGACCTCCTCATCGAGGGCGGCGCCCTGTTGCGCTATCAGGACCCGCGCCGCTTCGGCAGCATCCACTGGACCCGCGACGACCCGCTGCAGCATCCGCTGCTGGCGCGGCTAGGGCCGGAACCGCTGGGGCCAGAGTTCGACGGCGATTATCTCTATCGGCAGGCGCGCGGCCGCACCGGGCCGGTGAAAACCTTTCTCATGAACGCCCAGATAGTAGTCGGCGTCGGCAATATCTACGCCAACGAGGCGCTGCATCGGGCCGGGATCCTGCCGAGCCGTGCCGCCGGCAGTATCAGCCGCGAGCGCTATCGCCGCTTGGCCGAAACCGTTCGTGAGGTGCTGGCAGCCGCCATTGTTGCGGGTGGCACCACTCTGCGTGATTTCACCAGTACGGAAGGATCGCCCGGTTACTTCAGCCAGCAGCTGTACGTCTACGGCCGCGGCGGCGAACCCTGTGCTGGCTGCGGCGAGCCGCTCCGGGTTTCGCGGCTAGGCCAGCGCGCGACCTACTACTGCACCAGGTGCCAGCGGTAGGAGAGGGCGTACCACAGAGACACGGAGGGGGAGAAGACCCACCACCAAGGCACAAAGGACACAAAGATTAAGGCTCTTCCTTTGTGATTCTTTGTGTCCTTGGTGTCTTTGTGGTTATTCCCTGCTTTTCTCTGTGTCTCAGTGGTGAATTTCTTCGGTCCGCCTATGGCTCATCGAATGGCTGATAGCGGATTTCGGTGACGATGTACGTCGCTTCGCCCGCGGGCAGGCGGACGCGGACTTCGTCGTCGACCGCTTTGCGCATGACCGCCCGCCCCATCGGCGAATCCATGCTGATCAAGCCCTTGGCAGGATCGAACTCGTCGGGGCCGACGATGCGGTAGCGATGCAGTTCGCCGTCTTCGTCTTCCAGTTCGAACCAGGCGCCGAAATAGATGCGGCTCTGATCGCTGGGCAGCTGGTCCACCACCGTCATGCCATCCAGGCGCTTGCTGAGAAAGCGTACCCGGCGGTCGATTTCGCGCAGGCGCTTTTTGCCATAGATATAATCCGCGTTCTCCGAACGATCGC
>DASULL010000187.1:0-7938 GCA_036278215.1 Gammaproteobacteria bacterium
CGCCGAAGACCGCTTCCTGATCGTCGATGACGTTCTGCTGCCACTGCTGGAGAAGTTCCGCGACAAGGTCAAGCTGGAAAAGATCATCGTCTTCCCCTACAGCGGTCAGCCGGTGCCGGCAGGCTTTACCGATTACGAAGCACTGCTGCAGACCGCCTCCGGCGATTTCCAGTACCCGGAAATAGACGAAAACGACGCCTGCGGCATGTGCTACACCTCAGGCACCACCGGCAACCCCAAGGGCGTGGTCTACTCGCACCGCTCGCAGGTCATCCACTCCATCGTCTCGGCCCTGCCCGACGCTCTCAACCTCAGCCGCAACGACGTGCTCCTGCCGGTAGTACCGATGTTCCACGTCAACGCCTGGGGCCTGCCTTTCACGGCGGCGTCCATCGGTGCCAAGCTGGTCTTCCCAGGGCCGCACATGGACGGCGAGAGTCTGCTCGATCTCTATTCGCGTGAGCAGGTCACCACTACCGCCGGCGTGCCGACCATCTGGATGGGCGTGCTCAACGCGCTCAACAAAGAACCGCAACGCTGGCAACTGGTACCCGGCCTGCGCATGATCAGCGGCGGCTCGGCTACCCCGATTTCGCTGATCAAGGCCTTCGACGCCCACAACTGCGAAGTGATCTGCGCCTGGGGCATGACGGAAACCTCGCCGCTTGGCTCGGCCTCCCGCCTGCCCAAGAACATGCTGGATCGGCCCGAGGAAGAGCTGCTGCAGTACCGTGCCAAAGCCGGCCAGCCGGTGCCGCTGTTCGAGGCGCGTATTCACAATGAAGACGGCATCGCTCCCTGGGACGGCAAGACCGTCGGCGAACTCGAGGTGCGCGGCCTTTGGGTCGCCGGTAGCTACATCGGCGGCGAAGACAGCGGCAAGTTCACCAAGGATGGCTGGTTCCAGACCGGCGACGTCGCCAACATCTCGCCGGAAGGCTTTATTCACATCACCGATCGCACCAAGGACCTGATCAAATCGGGCGGCGAGTGGATCAGCTCGGTGGAACTGGAGAATGCCATCATGGGCCACCCCGGCGTCGCCGAGGCAGCCGTGATTGCCATCCCGCACGACAAGTGGCTTGAGCGGCCATTGGCCGTCGTGGTCAGAAAGCCCGGCCAGGAGGTGTCCAAGGAGGATATTCAGAATTTCCTGCGCGACAAGGTCGCCACCTGGTGGATGCCGGACGATGTCGCCTTCGTCGATGAGCTGCCGCACACCTCTACCGGGAAACTGATGAAACGCGCTCTGCGCGATCAGTTTCAGGATTGGAAAGTGACCGGCTGACCAACCGTAAAGACCAGCGTCAGCAGCGAAGGGCCGCGAGGAAAACTCTCCTCGCGGCCCTTCGTCCTATGCTTTCAGTCGACCGCAGCCTTGAGCCGCAGCCGCCGCTCAGGCTTAGACATCCGGCTTCTGCCCGCCGCCCAGCTTGCGCAGCTCGCGGGAAATCAGGCGATCCTTCAGCACGGAACCGCTGAAGAACACGAACACGCCAAGGGCATGAAAGGCAATACCTATCCCCCAGCCAAGTAGCGGCCAGTAAAACCAGAGCTGCTCAGGGCTGCTCTGCAGATTGATGATGATCAGCAGAGCGTTGACGACGATATACACGCCGAGATGAGTAAAAAAACCGATTTTCGCATCTACTCGGCGCCGCGCCTGCTCATAGAGATCCGTCTCCATCATCTCCTCCTTCAACCGCAAGACCTTAGGGTTATTCTAGCGGCTCGGCGCCACCCCTCCGCTTGCGTCACATCGACTGCTTCAGGTTGCGCTTCAGCTCCAGCCGACGAATGAACTCCTCCAGGATCACCCGGTAGAGCTCATCCTTCAGATAGAGGTCTTCCACGCCGGAATCGATATTGGGGTTGTCGTTCACCTCGATGACGAAGCACCCGTTCTGATTCTGCTTGAGATCAACGCCGTAGAGGCCGTCGCCGATCAGGCTGGCTGCCTTAACCGCCACTTTCAGCACCTGTGGCGGCACCTCCATGGTCGGATAAGTCTTGAACCCGCCAGTACCGACCTCGCCGCCCGGCCCATGTTGATAGATCTGCCAATGTCCCTTCGACATGAAGTACTGGCAGGCAAAGATCGGCTTCTTGTTCAGCACGCCGATCCGCCAATCGTATTCGGTGTAGAGAAACTCCTGCGCCAGGATTAGATCGGATTTTCTCAGCAGCTCGCCGGCGGCACGGACCAGATCATCGGCCTTGTTGACCTTGATGATGCCGCGGGAAAACGATCCGTCCGGGATCTTGAATACGATCGGCAGCCCCAGCTCCTCGACCAGCTGGTCGAGCTTCTTTAAATCCTTTTTCTGCAGGATGCGGGTCTTCGGCGCCGGAATCTTGTTTTTCTGCAGCAGGTCGGCCAGATAGACCTTGTTGGTGCAGCGCATGATCGAGGCCGGATCGTCGAGCACCACCATGCCCTCGCTCTCTGCTTTCTTAGCAAAGCGATAGGTGTGGTTGTTGATCGCCGTCGTCTCGCGGATGAACAGCGCGTCATATTCGGCAAGCTGGGCATAATCGCGCCGCTCGATCAGCTCGACATCGATGCCGAGGCTCTTGCCGACGCGAATAAAATTCTTCAGCGCCTTCGGATCCGACGGCGGCAGTTTTTCGTCTGGATTGTGCAGGATCGCCAGATCGTAGCGCGACAGCTTCTTCGACTTCTTGCGCCAGACGTAGCGGGAGAAGGCATCCAGCGCCTCGGCGAAGCGGTCTTCCTGCGGCTCGGTCAGTTTGGTCAGATCCTTCGGCCGGATAGTGCGAATCCGCCACCTACCAGAATGCCGGAACTCGACCTGCAGCAGTGGGCAGCTAAAGGTTTCGAATATCTGCCGCGCCAGATCGCCCAACTGCTCGTGCGCGGTCTTGCCGAAGAAGATATCCAGAGTGAAGGTATCGGCCATTCCCGCCTGGTTCTTTCCCAGGCTCTTGTTGAGCAAGGTGTCCATATCGTCCGTCTCCAGGCTGTAGATCGCCTTCCTGGAGAGGTCGTTGATGGTGCGAACCGACGGGATCACGCGGTGACCGCGCGCCTCGGCCAGCAAGGAGCAGTAGTAGCCCAGCGAGAGATACTGATAGCCCCGACAAAGATTGATGATCTGCGTGCCGGTAGGCGCACTGCTGCGGTCGCCAAACAGGTAGTCTTGGACGGTGATGACGTTGGCGCTGGGATAGTACGGTTTCCAGTCCTTGGCGTCTTCGATGACGATATAGACGCTACTCATGCAGCGATCTGCGACCTCATATGGTTGTTCGAATGTCTCGCCTAGACGCGGTCGCGACCGTAAAGCACCAGCACGGCCTCCTGGCCGGACTTGCCGTAGCGCGTCATGCGATCGAAGTCTTCGCGAAGAATCGGGATATTGATGCAATCGGTGATGGTCTTGTCGGAACTGTAGGCCACGTAGGGTTCATTAACGTAGACATACCGCTCATCGAAACCAGTAACCACCACCCAGTGTGGAAATTTTTCACGGTACAGGCGGTAGGAACTGACAAGCACTACCGGAACGCCCCCCGCTTCGGTGCATGCTTCCAGAGCGAGCGCACTGATGCGTTGATATTCCACTGGAATCGCTGCCGCCGCAACCTCCTCCATCTGCTCTTCCTGGACTAGCCGCATGACTTCTTTCTTCTCCGCACTGCGGACCGAATCAAGAAACATGGGGCCGTCCCGCCGCAGGTACATTTCCACCCGAAACCCCCGCCGTTGCGCAGCCAGCGCCAGACCATGCGGCCCGCACCCCGCCGGCCCCGAGGTCATGAAAATCATATTGGCTTCCCGCCAGAGACGGAGTTCGAGCTGCCGATTCAGCTCCAGATCCGGGGCCAGCGCCTTCATTGCCATCATCAGTGCGGCGGGCCCGCAGGTGAAATCCAGCGTCTGCTCATAGTACGGGATCTGGGCGAGCGCGGGGTTATCCTGCCGAGCGGCCAGATACTTCTGGAAGCGCAGCGCATCCTGCGCGTCTTCGTAATAGCCGACATATTCGCCGAAAGGGCGATAGCCATGCTTTTTGAACATGGCGATGGAAGCCGCGTTATCCTTACGCACTTCCAGCCGCATCAGAAAACCGCCGCTTTCCAGCGCGCACTGCTCGGCCGCCTCCACCAGGATATCGCCGATACCACGCCCCCGAAAATTCGGATCGCGAGCGATGGAGTAGATGCGCGCCAGCGGCGTTCCGCGGCGGAACAATAGCATGACGTAGCCGACTATCTGCTCGTCGACCTCGCATATCAGAGTCTTGGCGCGGGCGCGCGTCAGCAGGTGGCGAAAGCTCCTCCGCGAGAAGCGATCAAGATTGAAACAACGCTGCTCGATCGCCACCAGCGCATCAAGGTCAGCAAGCGTCGCCGGACGCACCACCGGCTCCTGCGATACCGACAAAGCGGCAGCATCGATGATGGCGCTCATTAACTATGGATTCCTCTTTCAACACCGCCGCGCCATGGAGACTGGCGCCGGCTCCGGTTCTATGACCACGGCGGCCCCCGCAGGTTTCGCGGAAAGACGGTGATTTGCCGCCCCGGCCTCAAAGCACAGCACAGTACGCCTAACGAGCTAATCGGATGCTCGCCTCTGTTCATCACCACAGCCACGACGACAACAGATTGACACACTACGCCCGCCCCCCGGTAGAGGTGGCAGCAGCAATCGGCAAGCAAAGAAGTGGGGAAACGCTGACGATCAGTAGTGTCAGAACTGCACTTGGCGTGATCGGGGGGATGGCATCTACAAGCGGGGCCCGGGATCGAGCTCAACCCTATGGGTGGCACGAAGTCGAGCTAAGCAGACGGAATGTAAGGCATCACGCACGGCTTGCGATTTGGGGACGATTGGCGCGCCGCCTTCGGCTGTCTGTGTATGCCGGCTGCTCGGCTGGCGATCACGGTTAAAGCCGTGAGGGCCTTTCAGGTCCGAGATGGCCGCTAGCAGTCACAAAGACTGATGGCACCAACCTATGGCAGCGGGGTTTGAGTCAGACTGCTCAGCCTTGAAGACTTCGATCGGTCGGGGGTCGACAACATTCCCGCCCCGGTCGGCGCTTCAACTCTTGGCTCATCCAGACGCATAGACTAAAGCACCGGCCGGTTGGCGGCGGGAATAACCACATTAGCCAAAGGCGCGGCGTGAATGAATCATCGGCTTTTCTCTCGCCTCGTTCACCCGGAGCGTACGACCGCCCATTTCCGTGCCGTTTATATTAGCAATAGCAATTTCCGCCTCATCATCATCCATACCGACAAACCCGAACCCCCGCGGTCTACCGGTATCGCGATCATTGATGAGCTTGACGGTGTGGACTGCCCCATATTCCGAGAACAACCTCTTTACTTCTTCCTCGGTGGCACTGAAAGGGAGGTTGCCTACATAGATCGACTTAACCACTGCACTCTACTCCATTCTGGCAGTTGAAGGATCGCTCTCCATCCATGGCACGATTAGCAACTTGCGGAAATACAGCCCGGCGAGTCGAAGGCCGTTTGATGCAAGAGCCAGTTCACTATCCGCTGTTAAAGAGCAGTTGACAAGTAGGAAATTTCTGATTTTTGCAGAAACCTTTCGCCCAGTTTAGAAGCCGCCTCTAATTCGTGACCGAGCGTAATGAAGCGTCTTTCATTAATTGCTGCAGAGCCTCTTGCAATAACAGCGGTACCTTGCCGCAGATTCTTCTATAACACCGCCGCTCCCGCTTTGTCCGAGGGCTTGGAAGAGAGGGCAATAAAGCTCTGCAACAAAGGAATGCCGTTCCACTAAAAACGACACGTCGGCCTTCCAGCACCAAGTCTCTGCCCGACATGCTTGATCATAGCCGCCTCGGGTCCCACATGAACCCAGTCATAGAGGAAAAGCTGGAGATAGCGATGAACTGGGACCGCATCCAAGGAAACTGGCGGCAGATGAAAGGCCGCGCGCGCCAGCAGTGGGGCAAGCTGACCGATGACGATCTGGAGCGCATCGCCGGCAATCGGGAAGAATTAGCGGGCCGCTTACAGGAGCGCTACGGCAAGAACAAGGATGAGATAGACCAAGAGATCAAGAAATGGTCTGACCAGCTGTAAAACCTCGCTGCCGCCCGCTTGGCGGGCGGCAGCGCATCCGGCAGAACTCAAGGCCGGTCCAGTTCCCCGCCTTCCTTCTCCGGCACGATGAATGTCGACTTGTCGACGCCCATCAGCAGTGCCAAATACGAAGCGACAAAGATCGACGAGTAGGTGCCGAAAACAATACCGATACTGAGTGCCAGCGAGAAACCGCGCAGGGTATCGCCGCCGAAGAAATAGAGTACGACTACGACGGCAAGCGTGGTGCCCGAAGTAATGATGGTGCGCGACAGTGTCTGGTTGATGGCGGCATTCATAACATCCCAAGGGGAAGTCTTGCGCATCCGCAGGAAGTTTTCCCGGATCCGATCGAACACCACGATGGTATCGTTCAGCGAATAGCCGGCCAGCGCCATGATGGCGGCCAGCACGGTCAGATCGAACTCCAGCCCGAACACCGAGAAAAAGCCGAGCGTTATCACAACGTCGTGCACCAGCGCGATCACGCAGTTGACCGCCAGTTGCCAGCCGGAGAAACGGAACCAGATGTACACCAGGATGCCGCCGATCACCCACAACACGGCCAGCAGACCCTGGGTCGCCAGTTCCTCGCCTACCTGCGGCCCGACGAACTCCACCCTCTGTAATCGCACTTCCTGCCCGCCGGCCCGCAGAAGTTGCAGGATGTTGTCGCTGACCTGAGCGCTGTTCAGGCCGGCCCGCGGCGCCAAGCGGATCATGACGTCGGTGGTAGCACCAAAGTGCTGCACCTGCGCATCCGAGTAGCCACCTTGTTGCAGTGCATCTCGGATTGACGATAGATCGGCCGACTCCGAGTAGACCACTTCGATCAGGGTACCGCCGGTGAAATCGATGCCGAACTCCAGCCCGCGCACGAACAGCGACACGACCGAGATCACGAACAGGACGCTGGACAGGATCAGGGCGATCCGACCCATGCCCATGAAATTGATATTCAACTGGTTGAATTTCATGTCTGGTTTCCCCGGCGTCAGACGTAGAGCTTACGGACCTTACGTCCGCCGTAGAGCAGATTGACGACGGCGCGCGTACCCATGATCGCAGTGAACATGGAAGTGGCGATACCAATCGACAGGGTGACGGCGAAACCGCGCACCGAGCCGGTACCAAAGGCGAACAGCACCACACCCGCGATCAGCGTGGTGAGGTTGGAGTCGGTGATGGTCGCCAGAGCCTTGGCATAGCCGACATGAATTGCTTGCTGCGGACTTACTCCGTTGCGCAACTCCTCGCGGATACGCTCGAAGATCAGCACGTTGGCGTCGACCGCCATACCTATGGTCAGGACAATACCGGCAATACCGGGCAGCGTCAGCGTAGCCTGCAGCAACGACAAAATCGCCAGAATCAGGACCACGTTCAGCAACAGCGCCAAGTTGGCGATCAGGCCGAAGACCTTGTAATAAACAGCCATGAAGATCATGACCGCCAGCATGCCGATCACGGCAGCATTGAAGCCTTGTTCGATGTTGGCCTTGCCCAGGCTCGGGCCGATAGTACGCTCCTCGACGATCTCCAGCGGCGCCGCCAGCGAGCCGGCGCGCAGCAACAGCGCCAAGTTGCGCGCCTCGCGCGATGAATCGAGCCCAGTGATACGGAAGCTGTTGCCGAGCGCCTCCTGGATACGGGCCATATTGATGACTTCTTCGGTACGGCTGCGCACTTTCTGCTGCTGACCGTTGATCGTGCGCGTCTCAACCTTGGACTCGATGAACACCACGGCCATGAATTTGCCGACGTTGTCGCGGGTCTCGCGATTCATCATCTGGCCGCCGGCGCTGTTAAGCCGGATGTTGACCTGCGGCTGGCCGGTCTGGGTATCGATGGTCG
>DASULL010000188.1:0-2760 GCA_036278215.1 Gammaproteobacteria bacterium
CGGCGGCAGCTGCAGCTGATCGGCAAGCTGATGCGGCAGGAAGATGCGGAGCCGATCCGCGAGGCGCTGGCGCGGCTGGAGCACAAGAGCGCCGCCGCCATTGCCGAACATCATCAGGCCGAACGCTGGCGCGAGCGCCTGCTCGGGGAAGGCGATGCCGCTGTCACCGAGTTCGTGGCGCAGTACCCTACGGTCGACCGACAGCAGCTGCGCCAGCTGATTCGCAGCGTCCAGCAGGAGCAGGCCGGTAATAAACCACCGCGCTCGGCCCGTGAGTTGTTCCGGCTGGTACGGAGCCTGGTGGGCGGTAGCTAGAGGACCTTGGGCACCTGGGCCCCGCGCTCGGCGTTTGCCGCCAGAGCAGCCAGGCAATCTTGCATGGCGGCGGCAAAATAACGCTGTCCGATAAAGGCGACGATGCGGCGGCTCAAGCCGCCGCGGGTGTCGAAGCGGTAGCGCCAGTGGACATGAACGCCATTAGCATGCGGTGTCCACAGCCAGTCGGCTTCGGCCGCCCTGACCCACCAGCCGAACGGCGCGGCGAAACCGGCGACCCGGTAGCGGTGCCGCCGCGGTGGCACAAGCTCTAGTACGGTTTCCTCGACGCTGTTGCCGTCGCTGCTCTCCACCCGCCGGCGGCTGCCGGGCCGCAGCGGGCCGTCGTCCAGCCGGACGATGCGGCTGACCGCCGGGATCAATCCCTTGCCGCGGAACAGGCGCGGAAAGAGCTGGGGGTCGAGCGACAGAGCGAACGCTTGGGCGGGATCGGCAGCAATGACCCGCGAGCGCTCGAGTTCAACGCTGTGCATGCTGGATCTCGGCGGCCGGCCGCTGCCATTCCGGTGGCGCCCACAGGTGCTTGAGCCGCAGCCACAGTGGCCCCGGGCGCAGCGCATCGGCCAGCATGTCGCGCCACTCATGGAAAATCATCGTCAGCACGTTGTTGGTATAGATCTGCCGGTGAATGCCGTATTCCGGCGGGTTCGCCTCATTCTCCGGGGTAAAGGTACCGAACAGCTTGTCCCAGATGATCAGTACGCCGCCGAAGTTGCGGTCGAGGTAATCCGGGTTGCGGGCGTGGTGCACGCGGTGGTGTGAGGGCGTGTTCAGGATTCGCTCCAGCGGCCCGAGCCGGCGCACCGCTTCCGTATGGACGAAGAACTGATAGGCCAGGTTCACGGCAACGATCAGCAGCACGTGCTTCGGATGGAAGCCGACCAGTGCCAGCGGCAGCCAGAACACCCACATGCCGGAAATCGGGTAGGTCAGGCTCTGGCGGAAGGCGGTGGACAGGTTGAGCCGCTCGGATGAGTGATGCACCACATGCGAGGCCCAGAGCCAGCGGATCCGGTGGCTGGCGCGGTGGAACCAGTAGTAGAGAAAGTCCTGGCCGAGGAACAGCAGCAGCACCGACCACCAGCTCGGCGCAATATCGAACAGCCGGAACTGATACAGCCAGAAGAACAGACCGATCACCAGCGCCCAGGCGATACCGTCGGCGATTTGATGGCTGGCGGCCAGGGCAGCGTTACCGAGGGTGTCGCGCAGGCTGTACACCCCCCGCTTGCCGCGCCAGTACCAGGCCTCCCAGGCGATGCAGGCCAGGAACACCGGGCTCATGAACAGCAGGAACAGCGCTTCCAGGCCAAGGTCTGCCCGCGCCAGCAGCGTGTTAATGGTTTCCAAACTCCCTCCTCCAGCCGTTTGCTTGCGGTGCATGGCCGCGCGCTTTTTAACGCTTTTTAAAGAGTGTCGCCGATCGTCTGCCGGACGGCCAGTTTCCACAGCTTGCCAGCATGGGGCTGCCGCAATGGCTGTTCGCCAGTCCACTGGCGAGGTTTCCATGCGTGGTCTATACCGGTTAGGTGCTAAGAAAAAGAAGTCGGTCCAAGCCGTTATAAGCAACGAGGAGAGAGGCATGTCTACGTTCGACGCTGACAAGAACTCACGCTCTGGCGAGGCCGACTTGGCTCGCCGCGGTTTTTTGCAAGGCGCAGCCGCGGGCGCCGCCGCCGGTGCGTTGATTACCGGCGCACCCTGGATACGCAATGCCGAGGCCGCTAACGGTGTCCGGATTCGTGCTCAGTCGTCCTGGCAACCGGGCACAGTCGGTTACAAAACCTTTGAGAACTGGAGTGGCCGGGTCAAGGAATTGACCAGCGGCGAAGTGGATGTCCAGCCGTTTCCGGCCGGCGCCGTGGCCGGCGACTTCGAAGTGCCGGACGCCGTTCGCAACGGCGTGCTGGACGGAATGAACTGGTTCACCGTCTATTGGGCCGGCAAGATGCCAGCCGGCGTGTTCCTCACCGCCTATCCGATGGGGCTGTCGCTGCCGCACCAGTGGGACATGATGTTCGGCGCCTACGGCGGCCTCGGCTTCGCTAAGGATCTATACCGCAAGCAGGGCATGGAGCTGCTCGGCTGGGTTCATCACGATCTCAACCTGATCCACTCGAAGGTGCCGATCCGCAGCCTGGATGATTTCAAGGGCAAGAAAATCCGCATGCCGGGCGGCATCGTCGCCGAGACCTTCGCCGCTGCCGGCGCCCGCACCACGCTGTTGCCCGGTTCCGATGTGTACCCGGCGCTGGAAAAGGGCACCATCGACGCGGCCGACTACACCGGCCCCGCGGTCAACTACGAGCTCGGCTTCTGGCAGGTGAGCAAGTACATCATCATGGGGCCGGCCTCGACCCCCTGTCTGCATCAGCCGGTCGACCTGATGGATTTCTCGGTCAGCCGCCGGGTGTACGACAAGAT